>CAZJXE010000300.1:0-1534 GCA_964549835.1 uncultured Weeksellaceae bacterium | reverse complement strand
TCTTTTATTTCATTTAAGTTAGGCTTAAATAATGTGCAATTTTTATATGCTAAAAAATTTTGTTTTTTTGGATCTACAATAGTTGGTATGTTTTTTTGGTTTGCTAGAGTAATAATTTTTTCAATTATACTTTCTGTTAACACACCTTTATTGTAATCTTGTAGGATTATTGCATCTATATTATGAGTTAATTTTTCAATTAAATTATAAAACTGTTTTTCCACCTTTATAGGGTAGGTGTCTTCCTCATCAATTCTTAATTGATGTTTATTATCAGCAATTACCCTTGTTTTTGTTGTTGTTTTTCTTCCATTTGATATTAACATCCCTTCTAGAGTTAATCCTTGTTCTTGCATTAATTGTTCAAACAATATACCTCTATTATCATTTCCAATTACTGTACATAAAATTGATTCTGCCCCTAATTCTTTTAAATTTAAAGCAACATTAGCTGCCCCCCCAAGCCTACTATCATTTTGATTTACTGCTACATCTACAACAGGTACAGGAGCTTCAGGAGACATTCTATGTATTTCTCCCCATAAATATGTGTCAATGATTGCATCACCTACAATAAGAATTCTTTTTGATTTAAAATCATGAAAATATTTTGTAAGATTCATTCTTAATATAGTTTCTCAAGTTGTATTTTAATTCTTTTGACTGCTTCAATTAATTTTTCTTCTGATGCAGCATAAGAAATTCTTACACATTCAGGATTTCCAAAAGGAGCACCTGAAACTAAAGCTACATAACAACTATTTAATAAATACATACACAAGTCATTGGAATTATTAATCTTTATTTTTCCATCAGTTTTTCCATGAAAATAAGATACATCAGGAAAAACATAAAAGGCTCCATCTGGAATATTGCACTTAACTCCTTTGATTTCATTGAGTTTCTCTAAAAGAAGATTTCTTCTGTTTAGAAAAGAGTTTTTCATTTTATTAGTAACTAAAACTGGATCTGCGTTCATAGCCTCTTCAGTTGCCTTTTGTGCTATTGCACAAGTAGCTGAAGTTACTTGACCCTGAATTTTATTACATGCTTTAGCAATCCACAGTGGAGCGCCAATAAATCCAACTCTCCATCCAGTCATTGCAAATCCTTTAGAAACGCCATTAACAGTTATTACTCTATCTTTTATACTATCAATTCTACCAATACTAAAATGTTCATTTGTAAAATTTATATGCTCATATATTTCATCAGAAACAATAAAAATATCAGGATGCTTTTCAAAAACTTTTGCAAAAGCTTTTAATTCTTTTTCAGTGTAGACAGATCCGCTCGGATTACAAGGAGAACTAAACATAAACATTTTAGTTTTTTCACTAATGGAATTTTCAATATCTTCAGCACTAACTTTAAAATTTTGTTCAACAGAAGAGGGTATTTCAACTGGTACACCCTCAGATAATTTTATTATTTCAGCATAAGAAACCCAATAAGGACAAGGAATAAGAACTTCATCTCCTGGGTTGAGAAGGCTAAGACAGATATTTGCTAAAGATTGTTTAGCACCTGTAGA
>CAZJXE010000299.1:0-1536 GCA_964549835.1 uncultured Weeksellaceae bacterium | reverse complement strand
TCATGAGCATAACTAAATGCAGATTCATCAAAAGCATTTGAAGTCCATTCAGCAACATTTCCAGACATATCGTATAATCCATATCCATTTGGATTATATGAAGCAACCTTAACAGTTTTTAAACCACCATCAGCTACATAATTACCCCTAAGTGGCTTGAAGTTAGCTAAAAAACAACCTTTGTTGTTTCTAGTGTAAGGACCTCCCCATGGATATGGTGATAAATCCTGACCCCCTCTAGCAGCATATTCCCATTCTGATTCAGTTGGTAATCTAAAATCAGGAGAAGCTTGTTGATTATTTGCTCTTAAAAATTTATTCATTTCTTGTGTTCTCCATTTTGTAAAAGCAACAGCTTGTTTCCAACTTACTCCAACTACTGGGTAGTCATCATAGGCAGTATGTGAATAATAATCATTAGTATATGGTTCATTAAATGAATACGCATAGTCATGCATCCAAGCTAGTGTATCTGGGTATATATTAACTGTAACAGCAGATAAAAACTCACTTCTATCTCTTTTACCCGAAGCATTACCTTCTCTATTTGACTTGTTTGAAGCATCTTGAAGATCTAATACTTCATACTGGTAATTATACTTTCTTGTATCAAATTCTCTCAAAGAATTATATCTTTCGTTAGCAGAAAGATACATTTCTTCTTCAAGAATTTCTCTTACTTCTTGATCGTTCCATCTAATTTTAGTTTTCCAGTTAATTCTTGCTGGATCAAGGAAATTACCAAATTCATCTTCCTCAATAAGGTGTCCCTCTATTCCAGCTTCACCTAGAAGGATATGAGCTAATGAATCTCTAACATAGTTAGTAAACTGACGATATTCATTATTTGTAATTTCTGTTTCATCCATATAAAAAGCTCCAACTGAAACTCTTTTAGATGCAGAAACATTAGCAAATGGCACATCTTGATCAGATGGGCCCATCACAAAACTTCCTTGAGGGATGAAAACCATACCATAAGGGTCAGTTGGGTTCCAAAATTCTCTTTGCTGAACACCTATTAATTCCCCATTTCCAGAACTACCACATGACATTAAGATGGTAACTATTGAACCTATTAAAAATATTTTTTTCATAATTATCTATTATTATCACTAAAACGTTAGTGGGTTAAACTATATTTTATAAGAATCTAGGATTCTTGTATCTTTTTATTTGTGTGTCTACTTTTATGTCAAAGTTATATCCAAGCATAACTTCAAAGCTATTTGTATTAATTTCACTCATAACTAAATCATAAGCTAAACCTAATCTTAAATCTTTCATTAGTTCTAAACCAGCTAGTAAAACAATTCCATCATCAAGCCTGTAGCTCAGGCCACCCCATATTTTATCATTGTACAAAAGATTTGTATTTATATCTAATTGTGAGCTTGATCCATCTGATTTTAAATAAATAGATGGATTTAAAGAAAGTGTAGGAGTAATTGAATGGTAAGAACCAGCTATTAAGAAATAATGTTGCTTGAGCTGCTTTATATTTCCATCAGACTGGTCTATATTTGGTTCAGTTAA
>CAZJXE010000298.1:0-1548 GCA_964549835.1 uncultured Weeksellaceae bacterium | reverse complement strand
GGAGATATAGGAATAGATTATACTTTTTATCCAATGGCTCAAGCTACTGCTAATCCTTACAGAATGGAAGGAGTGATTTCAAATACTGGTGTTAATACTCAGAACAATGTTCAATTACATGTAGATGTTGAAGAACCTAATGGAAATATGAATTCTTTTAATTCAAATGCAGTAAATTTAGTTGGAGCTCCAAATCCAGCAAATGATACTGCAGCAACAACTGTTAATTTTTCTCCTTCAAATATGGGGGTTTATAATTTTTCTTTTTGGGCAACTTCTGATTCATTTCCAACAACTGATACAATGACAATGAGTTCTATTGTAACTGATACAGTTTATGGTGTTGACTATGATTGGAATAACGATGGAGCAAACCTTGGAGGGGGATATTATCTTGGTAGAACATGCGGAGGCCAGGTGTTAGCTAATGTTTTTGATATTTATGAAAATACTCAACTAACATCTATATCTTTCCATGTTAGTTCATCTTCAGTTCCTGGAGCAAAATTAAATGTTCAGGTTTATGAACAAAATGGTCAAATATATTTAGATGAATCTGATGAATATACTATTACCGCCCAAGATTTAGGTTCATGGGTTACCGTACCAATGCTAACTCCTTATCCGCTATTTGCTGGAACATCTTATATGGCTGCAGTTAAGGGGCTTCAGCATCCAACAGATACTTCTTTAATTAGTGCTTCTGATAATATAAATACGTCTAGCTATATTCAAGATAATGGTTGTGATATTGGCTCTCAAGGTTTTGGATATTGGTATACAGCTTCAGATCCACTTGCTATAAGAATGAATTTTGGATATGTTAGTTCGGTTAATGACGAACTTAAGAGTGGTTTTAGCGTATACCCTAATCCATCAAATGGAATTTTTACAATTGAGAATTCAAATAATGAAAATATTAATTTTTCAATTAGAAATGTGATTGGACAAAAAGCATACCAAGGTAGTATAAATGCTATTTCAAATTCAGTAATTGATTTATCTCATTTAGAATCTGGTATTTATACAATCGAATTTGATGGACAAGTAAAACAACATAATCAAAAGTTAATTATTGAATAAATAACTTATTAAGGTTTTTTTAAAAAAGGCACATTTATTTTAAATGTGCCTTTTTTAATTGACAAGCAACTAGACTTAATAGATTAGATTTTGTAGATTTGTTAAAAAAAAAATTATGAGAAAAATATTTACAATTTTGTGCATGGTTTTAGCTTTTCAATTTTCTTACGGTCAAGTTAATACTGAGCATATTTTAACTTCAAAAAATAATAAGGAATATGCTTCTACTGTGAAAATGCCAAAATCAGTTGCTCCATTTTGGTCCGAGGATTTTTCAAACGGAATTCCAAGTACTTGGATTAATTCTACTGTTCCTTGGGAATACAGAGGGCCATCAACAACTCCTAATGCAACTGTTGGATCGAGAGGAGCATATGCTTCTGCTCAAGCTCCTATTCAATCTCCATCTGCTCAAAATGGATTTATGATTTTTGATTCTGATTATTATGATAATTATGGTGTTGC
>CAZJXE010000297.1:0-1550 GCA_964549835.1 uncultured Weeksellaceae bacterium | reverse complement strand
GCCAAAGTGTCATTCCGGTTCCAGAGCCTGGAATAGCTTCTGGCAATGCACTAAGTGGAGGGTAAATTGTCCAACCACTTGAAGCAGGGCCTCCTTCAACATAAATAGATGAAATAAGTACAACTGTAGCAATAAAAAAGAACCAATATGAAAGCATATTAATAAAACCCGAAGCCATATCCCTAGCTCCAATCTGAAGTGGAATTAGAAAATTAGCAAAGGTTCCAGAAAGACCAGCAGTTAGTACCCAAAAAACCAAAATAGTACCATGCATAGTTACTAATGCTAAGTATTTATCTGGATTTAATGCTCCATCAGCACTTACCCATCCTCCGGGAAGTAACTCATAAAGAACAGAATACTCACCTGGGTTAGCAAGCTGCACTCTAAAAACAGCTGACATCAGCATGCCAATTAAAGCCATTAACATTCCTGTGATCAAGAATTGTTTAGCTATCATTTTATGATCAGTAGAGAAAATATACTTCGTGATAAAAGTTTCTTTATGATGATGATCTGACATGATTTTTCTTATTTAATAGTTAATGAATTTTGTATGGTTTTTTGAGAGCTGATCCATTTATTATAATCCTCCTCGCTTTCAACAATAAACTTCATTTGCATATTAAAATGAGCAGAACCACATATTTTATTACATAATAAAACATATTCAAAATCCTCTCCTTCACTTTCTTTCATTTCTGCAGTGGTTTTAGTTGGTGTAAAAGCAAACTGGGTGGAAAGTCCTGGAACACAATTCATTTGTACCCTAAAGTGAGGTAGAAATGCAGAATGAATTACGTCTCTAGATCTAAATTTTAATAGAACAGATTTATTTACTGGCAAATGTACCTCTCTAACTACAATATCATCAGCAGAATTCTTATCATTGATGTCAACACCTAATGTATTTCTACCTTCAACTAATTTATAATTTGCATCCCCCAAGACATTATCACTTCCTGAATAACGTGCTGTCCAATCAAATTGTTTAGAATAAACTTCAATAACTGTAGATTCGGAAATATCAGGATTCATAGCTCTATCCCAAGTCCTTAATCCATAAATAATTAAAGCGGTTAAAACAATTGTAGGAATAATTGTCCATGCAATTTCTAGCTTATTGTTGTGAGCAAAAAAATAGGCTTTATTTTCTTTTTTTCCTCTATATCTGTAAGCAAAATAAAATAGCATAGGGCTCAAAGCAAAGAAAACGACCAAAATTAAAGTCATAGATACCTTCATTAATCCATCAATTTCAGCACCATGTATAGAGCTTGCCGGAGGTAGTAAAAGATGATCCCAAGTTATCATTTGCCACACAACAAATGCAAGGAAACCAAAGCCAATGATTAAAAATAATATTCCATTTTGGTTATTATCTCCATCTGTAACTTCGTTAGTGTCTTTATTTGTTATTTCTGATAGAAGCTCATTAACTCTTACAAGTTGAACCATTGCGGCAATAGTTAAAATTACAACTACAGCGATTAAAACGTTTGTCATTTGTTTGATTTACTGGTGCAAATTTAATTATAAACTATGTGATT
>CAZJXE010000296.1:0-1557 GCA_964549835.1 uncultured Weeksellaceae bacterium | reverse complement strand
TTTATATTTACTAACCAATAAAAAAAACTATGGCATCACAATCTAGTCAATGGAATAACAATACTGCTTTTTTGCTTGCAGCAACTGGTTCAGCTGTTGGTCTTGGGAATATTTGGGGATTTCCTTATAAGGCTGCTGAAAATGGTGGCGGTCTTTTTGTGCTTTTATATATATTTTTTGTAATCACACTAGGATTTCCAGTTTTTATGGCTGAAGTTTTCATTGGAAAGAAGGGAAAAAGCAACCCTGTATCATCAGTTGAAAGTTTAGCAATAAAATCTAAATCCTCAAAAAGTTGGGGAATTGTGGGATACGCTGGAATTTTGGCTAGTTTAATAATTGCTGGATATTACGCTGTTATTGCTGGATTTGTCATTGATTACGGTTTTATTTCTGCTCAAGGTGTTGCAGAGGGCGCTGCAAAAGGCATTTGGGCTACCCAGCAGTCAACATTCTGGGATATGACTTTTTGGACATTGCTATTCATTTTTGGTTCATGTTATGTAGTTGCAAATGGTATTGATGCTGGGATAGATAAAGCAATGAGATTTTTATTGCCGATGTTGTTTGTTTTAGTTATTGCAATGGTTGGTTATGGTGCATATCAAGGTGACTTTAATGCAGGTCTTGATTATCTGTTTTCAGCAAAAACAGATAAATTTAATTCACCTGGAGAAGTGGCTGCAACAGTTCAAGCTGCTATAGGACAAGCATTCTTCTCTTTAAGTATTGGTATGGGAACATTAATGGCATTTGGTTCTTATATGCCTTCAAGTCAAAAAGTCTCTAAAGCATCAAGTGTTGTGGTTACAGCAGATACAGGTGTGGCGTTATTAGCTGGCCTAGCAATCTTTCCCTTGGCTTTTGGTTTAGGGTTTAATCCTGCAGAAAATGCATTTGGGGGTAGCGCTCTTGTTTTTGAAACTATGCCGGAAGCTTTTGCAAAGCTAGGACCGTTTGGTCAATTTGTTGGCCCATTATTCTTCTTTTTACTTGCTGTTGCTGCATTTAGTTCCATGATTTCAATATTAGAACCTAGTGTTGCATTTTTAACTCAAAAGTTCTCAATGACAAGAATGAAAGCAACAGGAATAATCTTATTAGTTTGTATATCTTTGTCTCTCGTGAGTATAGCTGGGCACAATGTTTGGAAGGATGTTTCTTTAGGAGCATTAGATAATCCATTTGAATTCATGAAATATTTCGCAGATGATTTCTTATTGCTCTTAGTGGGTACAGGAATGTCAGTATTTGTAGGTTGGAGACTTCAAAGTGTAGTTGATAAAGAGACAATGGGTATAAGTAGCACGGCTTTTATGAGTGTTTGGATATTTATCCTTAAATGGATTAGCCCAGTATTTTTAATGACTATTTGGGTGTTAGGTAATGCACAAGTTTTATTTAAAACGGATTTAATAGCTGAAGTTATAAATTTATTTTAAATCTTTAGCACGATAACTTCTGATAAAAGGTTTTTTTCATCAAAAATTATTTTTACTTTTTTCTCGACGTTTACTTCATCTCCGGTAGTAATTTTGTAAATATAATTCCAAACAT
>CAZJXE010000295.1:0-1558 GCA_964549835.1 uncultured Weeksellaceae bacterium | reverse complement strand
TTTTTTATCATTATCCAATTTGGGCTGCAAATTTAGTAAAAACTTTTAGCTTTTACATGATTATTAGCGTAAATAACCATTATTTAATCATTCGAAGAAGCTGACTCAGTTTTTCTTTTAAGTCTTTTCTGTGTACAATAAGATCTATAAAACCATGTTCTTTCAAAAATTCAGATGTTTGAAATCCTTCAGGAAGATCTTTACCTATTGTTTCTTTTACAACTCTAGGACCAGCAAATCCAATCAATGCATTAGGTTCGGCTATATTCATGTCACCAAGCATAGAAAATGAAGCTGTAGCACCTCCAAATGTAGGATCTGTTAAAAGAGAAATGTAAGGAATTTTTAGCTCATCTAATTGGGCTAATTTAGCAGATGTTTTAGCTAACTGCATTAAAGATATTGCTGCTTCCATCATTCTAGCTCCTCCAGATTTTGAAATAATTATTAATGGATATTTTTTCTTTTTTGAAAACTCTATTGCTCTTGATATTTTTTCTCCAACAACTGACCCCATTGAACCTCCAATAAAAGAAAAATCCATTGAAGCAACTACGACCTCTTCATTATTCATTTTTCCATAAGCACATCTTATTGCGTCTTTTAAACCAGTTTTGTCTTTCATTGAATTGAGTCTATCAGAGTATTTTTTTGTATCCTCAAATTTTAAGGGATCAGCAGAAATTAGATTTTTATCTAATTCTCTAAATTTATTTTTATCAAATAATATTTCAAAATATTCTTTAGAGCCTATTCTGTGATGGTAATCACAGTTTGTGCAAACAAATAGATTTTTTATAATATCATCTTTAGATGAAATAATTTTACATTTAGGACATTTTACCCAAAGTCCATCTGCCATCTCCTTCTTCTGAGAAGTTTTTGTAGTTATTCCCTCTTTTATTCTTTTAAACCAATCCATCTATTATTGTTTATTTCTTCCAATATTATTTAGATCTTTAAATGACTTGATTAATCTAGTTTTAAATGTTAACTCGCCTTCACGAAGCCACTTTCTTGGATCGTAGTACTTTTTGTTTGGTAAGTCTTCGCCTTCTGGATTTCCTATTTGAGATTTTACATATTCACCATATTTATTAAAATAATCTCTTACTCCAGTAGTAAAGCCCCATTGTAAATCAGTATCTATATTCATTTTTATAGCACCGTAAGAAATTGCTTCTCTGATTTCTTCAAATGATGAACCAGAACCTCCATGAAAAACAAAATTTATTGGCTTGTCATTAGTATTAAACTTAGATTGAACAAATTTTTGAGAATTATCTAAAATTATAGGTGTTAATTTTACATTTCCGGGTCTATAAACACCATGAACATTTCCAAACGCAGCAGCAATTGTAAATTTATCACTTACTTTCATTAGTTCTTCATATGCATATGCAACTTCTTCTGGTTGGGTATATAGTTTACTGCTATCAATATTTGTATTATCAACACCATCTTCTTCTCCTCCAGTAACACCCAATTCTATTTCTAAAGTCATACCAATCTTACTCATTCTTTCAAGATATATTTTGCATGTTTCAATATTATCTAA
>CAZJXE010000294.1:0-1567 GCA_964549835.1 uncultured Weeksellaceae bacterium | reverse complement strand
GTTTTATGAATGCGAATTTATAAATTTAAACTTATTTTAACTATTAAAGTTTGCTATAAAAGGAATTAATTAATTTCATTTTGCTAGTAAGTAATAATTATTAATTTTGCCCTTCAAATTTTATTTGCCCGATGGTGTAACTGGCAACACGTCTGGTTTTGGTCCAGAAGAGTCTAGGTTCGAGCCCTAGTCGGGCAACTTTTTACTATTACATAAAGCTCAAATTTTTTAAGCTTAAATACTTACTTTGATTTAAAAGTAGTTTTTATTCTAGTAAATTACTTGCAACAGAATGTTTTTTTTATTAGGTTTGTCTTTCTGTTTTATTTTAGGAAAGAAACAGCTTTATAAACAAACAAGTAAATTATGAAAAAAATATACAATTTAAACTTTTTAAAGACTTCTTTATTACTGATTGCAACTGTAATTTTTTCTTTAAATAGTTTCTCACAAACTTTATCACCTACTGTTAATGTTAGCTTGTCTAACTTAAACTGTGGTCAACTTTCTGATTTGAGTATTGATGTAAGTCAAGATCCTGGGGAAACTGATATTGACAACTCAGTCTTCACTTCAGATGCAGGTTCTTTTGATTTATCTAATGTTAATGTTGGGGATACACTTGGTACTGCAGATATGACACTAACTGGTGGAACAACTATTAATTCAACTCTTATTGTTGGAGCTACATCATCTTACAGTACAATTGTTTTGTCTGTTGATAATAGTGGAACATTAGGCTCATTTACATTAAGAAACCTTACAAATGGAATTGAAATTACAGCTGTAAGTCCAGGAGATGGTAACAATATTACCGGAGGATATACTTCAAATGCCACATTTCATAATTTATTTTTAAATCCATCTATTTCTGTATTAACTTTTTCATCTACAATTACTTCTGAATTAGGACAGGTGGACAATCAATCTTTTGTTCAATTTATGGGTTGTGCAGATTTCTCACCTTCTGTAAACCTTTCTCTTGCTAATAACGATTGTGGGCTTTTAACCGATGTTACTATTGATGTAAGTCAAGATGCTGGAGAAATAGATATGGCAACTTCATTATTTACTACTGACGGCGGTTCTTTTGATTTATCATCATTAAGTGTTGGAGCAATGGTTGGTTATGCAACTGTAAGTACTGGCTCTAATTCATACACTGCAGATCTTTTTGTTGATAATGTAACTGGAACTACTGCAACAATAATTGAAAACCTTACATCAAATACTTTTTTGATTGAAAACTTAAGTAGTGGTGGAGTTAGTATAAGCTCAACTAGCCCAGGTGATGGAAACTATACAACATTAAGTGGAAACTCATCATCTGTAACTCTTCAGAATCTATTCTTTAATACCGGTGTAGGTGTATTAGGCTTTAACTCAACAATTACATCAGAAATTGGTCAAGTAGATAATCAGGCTATCAATCTTTTAATGTCTTGTTCAGATTTTTCACCTACTGTAACAACTTCTTTATCAAATTATGATTGTGATAGTCTTTCTAGTTTAACAATAAATGTAAGTCAGGATGCAGGTGAAACTGATATGGCAAGTGCATTATTTG
>CAZJXE010000293.1:0-1570 GCA_964549835.1 uncultured Weeksellaceae bacterium | reverse complement strand
AATCTTGGATTTCAAAATACTGGATGGATTTTTCAAGGTGATACTTTTGATATAAGTTGGATGACCAATTGGTATGCAATGTCAGATTCTGTGTTAAATGCCAACACAGATCTTATAATTGCTACTCATGAATCAGCCAGAGATTGGGCAGATGGACAATCAAATGTTTTAGTTCCTGGTACAAAAGCGTTTGAAGATGCTTTTAATGATATCACTTCAAAAATTTCATATTTGGAGGGAGGAACTGGGTTTTATGATAAATCAGCATTAAATCATATTCACTCTGAATATCAATTTAAATCAGATAATTCAAAAATTAAAATAGGGGCAAATTTTAGACAATATCAACCAGATTCAAAAGGAAGTATATTTATGGACACTGCAAGTACTATCATAAATAATGAATTTGGTGTTTACACTGGTGCTGAAATTAATTTTTTAGGTGAAGTTCTTAAACTAAATACTACTGTTAGAGCAGATAAAAATGAAAATTTTGACCTAAACTTTTCTCCGGCAGCTTCAATTGTCTACAAACCAAATAAAAATGATGTTTTAAGACTTTCATTTGGATCAGCAATAAGAAATCCAACACTTAGTGATCAATACTTATACTACAATGTTGGAAGAGCAATTTTAATTGGTAATCTAAATGGGCATGGTGAAAAATATGGTGAAAATCTAGTTACTATAGAATCATTGTATGAGTATTTCACTCCTGCTGTACCAGTTTATGACAGTCTTAATTTTTTTAGTGTAGATCCTATCAGACCTGAAAAAGCAAAGTCGGTTGAATTAGGATACCGATCAACATTTTCAAATAAAGTATACTTAGATGCAAATGTATATTACTCTGAATATACTGATTTTATTGGTTATAAAATAGGAGCTAAATTTCAAGCTGATACTTCAAATGGAGGTTTTTCTATAGCTCTTCCTTCTATACAAGCATATAGAATGGCAGCTAATGCTCAAAATAAAGTTACAACTAAAGGAGCGTCAATTGGAATAAATTATTACCCAAATAGTGATATTAGTTTAAATGGAAATTATTCTTGGAATTCACTTAATGAAAAAGGAACTAATGATCCAATAATACCTGCATATAACACTCCCGAACATAAGTTTAATCTTGGATGCCTTGTTAAAAATATTCATTTCGATCAACAAAAATCATTTTTAAGAGATTACAGTTTCAGTATTAATTATAAATGGGTTGAAGGATTTCTGTATGAAGGATCTCCTCAATTTACAGGATATATACCTCAATACGATATTGTTGATCTTCAAATTAGTAAGGAAATTATTGATCTTGGAGCTACAATAAAAATAGGTTCTACAAATATTTTTGATAATCAACACTTTGAAGTATATGGAGGTCCTTACATAGGAAGAATGACCTATTGTTCAATACTATTTAATATAAATTAGTGTTTTTCTCAGTAAAAACACTTATTTTAGCCCTTTAACAAATAAATTAATTTATGAAAACACATTTACTGAAATATTTTGCAATTTTTTTAATCTTTATTGGATTAAATGCAAATGCTCAAACTAGATATATAGATAACAT
>CAZJXE010000292.1:0-1570 GCA_964549835.1 uncultured Weeksellaceae bacterium | reverse complement strand
TAATTGCATTAATCAAATATTTAAACAATAATGAAGATGAAGTTGTTAAGGCAACAATCCTTACTAATATTCATCAGCAAAGATCTCTAAAATCACCTATTAGTGAACTTTATAAGAAAATAAATGTTGAACAATCTTTTGTTCAAGTACTTAAAGAATTAAATATCTTTTTGGATATAGAAAAGCTAATGCAATTATCTCTGTATGAAATGATAGACGAGCTAGTTGATTGCTTAGATCTTTTCAGAGATATTTATATTGACTTTTTTATGGATTTAGTTCATTCTTTTTCACAAAAAAATCTAAACAGTATATATGATTTTCTAGAGTATTGGGAAGAAATAAAAAATAAAAAATCAATAGTAATTTCAGAGGAAATTAATGCTGTAAAATTAATGACTATACATAAGTCAAAAGGTCTTGCTTTTCCAATTGTTATAATTCCTTTTGATTGGCAATCTTCAGCAAAAAAAGATATGTGGGTTGAAAATAGTAGTAAGATTTCTAATAAACTAAAATATTCATTAATTAATCAAAACAAAACATTGTTAAATTCTCATTTTGATCTGCAATATAAGAGAGAATTATCTTTAAATACATTAGATAATTTAAATAAATTATATGTTGCTTGTACCAGATCAATAGATTCCTTATATATTTTTTCAACTTCTAAAAAGAAAGCTTCAACTAATAATTTTAATATTAATTCATTTCTTTCAACCTTTACAAATAGTTATCCATATGAATTTGGAGATAAGATTAAAAAAGAGAAAAAAACACATAAAACAAAGAATGTTTTTTATAAGGAAGAGATTTTGAGAAATGATTGGAGAAAAATAATTTCTTTAAGAAACTCTTCGTCTGAATTTTGGGATTTAGAAAACCCCAAAGAAAAAAAAGACTGGGGTAAGCTACTTCACTTTGCTTTATCAAAAATTTATTATGTACATCAAAAAGAAGAAGTTATAGAAGATCTTTACAGAAAAGGTATTTGTAATGCTAATGAGAAAAATAGTTTAGAAAAAGAGCTTAGTTACCTTTTTTCTTTAGATGAAATAAATTACTTTTTCACTAGTGATTGGTTGATAAAAACTGAAAAAGAAATTTTATTGCCAAATGGGAAAACATATATTCCAGATAGGATTCTTTTCAAGAACAATGAAGTAGTTGTTTTAGATTATAAAACCGGAAAGATTGACGTTAGCCATAAAGAACAAATTATGAGATATTCTAATGTGTTGGCTGAAATGGGTTATACTAATATTAACTTATTTCTAATTTATACCAAACTAAAAAATAAGGTGCTAAAAGTATGAAACCATTTTTAGAAAAAATTGCTGAAAGATTAATTAGGAAATTTCCTGAAAATATGGATAGTATTTCTGTTGTGTTGCCTAGTAAACGTTCTGTTGTTTTTTTAAAAAATTATTTATCTACAAAAATATCTAAACCAATTTTTTTACCTATGTTTTTTTCAATTGAGGAGTTTATTGAAAATATATCAGGACTTAAAGTTTTAGATAATGTGTCTTTACAATTTTATTTATATCAAAGTTATTTAGATTCTTCT
>CAZJXE010000291.1:0-1572 GCA_964549835.1 uncultured Weeksellaceae bacterium | reverse complement strand
ATGAAGTTTATGAAATTGTTGGTGCATTTTCATTTGAAAGGGTAGATTTACATTTAACAGATGATATAAAAAACAAGGTAATTGATAATTGCAGAAATAATATTTATACTTCATTTGGTGAATATCAGGTTTTAAGAACAGAAGATGTTGATGGATTTAAATACTTTTTTGAAGATGATGCATGGTTGTTAATTCGTCCTTCTGGTACTGAGCCAGTTTTAAGAACATATGCAGAGAGTTCTTCAAGTGATAAGGCTTTCGATATATTAAATGCTGTAAAAGCTGTTATAGAGTCTTAAAATGAAGGCTGTTTTTGTTTGTTTAATATTATTTTTTAATAGTATTCATTTATTTTCTTCAAACTTTATAGATATTGATCGTACTCAAAAAAATAGGTTGAAAAACCTTGTCCTTTTTGAAATTGGCACTTATTCTCTTGGTCTATATGCTATGAATGAATTGTGGTATAAAGATTACCCAAAGTCAAAATTTCATTTTATTAATGATAATTCATCTTGGTTACAAATGGATAAATTGGGACATGCTGCTACTTCATATTATGCAGGTGTAAACGGAATTAAATTATATAAATGGTCTGGCTTAGATGATAATAAAGCAATATGGATTGGTGGTTTAAGTGGAACTTTTTATAACACTATTATTGAAGTTTTAGATGGTTTTTCTTCAAATTGGGGGGCTTCAATGGGAGATTTATTTGCTAATTCATTAGGCTCTTTTTTTGCTATTTATCAACAACTCTTATGGGATGAACAAAAGATACTTTTAAAGTTTAGCTATTCTAGATCTGAAACATCATCAAATAATTCAGATCTATTTGGTAATTCATATTTTGAAAGGAGTCTAAAAGATTATAATGGACAAACATATTGGTTATCTATGAACATAAATTCACTTTTCTCTATTGAAAACTCCCAATTTCCTGATTGGTTAAATATTGCAGTTGGACATAGTGGAAATAATATGATAAGTGCTAATAATACAACAGATGATAATAGATATAGACAATTTCTATTTTCATTTGATATTGATCTTATGAGAATAAAATCAAAAAATAAATTATTTAAAACTCTTACAAATGTATTTGGCTATGTTAAAATCCCTTTTCCAACACTTGAGTATAGTAATGAAAAATTTAAACTTCATCCAATTTATTTCTGATGAAAAAAACATTTAAAATAGGCGATAAGGTTAAGTTTTTAAGATCAAATGACTATGGAACAATTCGATCTATTATTTCTGAAAGAAAGGTTCAGGTTGAAGATAGTTCTAAATTCTTAACAATTGTAAATATTGATGAGGTTATTTTATTTGATAAATCTACAAACTCTGTAAGTTCATATGGTGATTTGTCTACCAGTAAAGATAAAACTGATAATGCAAACAATCTAAAAAAAGTTATTAGTAATTTAAATGTTGTTAAACTTGACTTGCACATTGAGAATTTATCTAATGATTATCATATGATGACCAACTTTGAGATTATTCAAATTCAAATCAAAAAGTGTGAGGATTTAATAATGAAATCGTTAAATTCTAATGTTCATAAATTAA
>CAZJXE010000290.1:0-1575 GCA_964549835.1 uncultured Weeksellaceae bacterium | reverse complement strand
TTCTTTATTATGGTGGAGTAAATCATAAGATTGGAGAGGTTCATGATGGAGCTGCAACAATGGACTGGATGGAGCAAGAACAAGAAAGAGGAATTACTATTACTTCTGCTGCTACAACTCTTGGTTGGGATTACAGAGGAAAAAATTATCATGTTAATATTATTGATACTCCTGGTCACGTTGATTTTACTGTTGAAGTAAACAGATCATTAAGAGTATTGGATGGTCTTGTTTTTCTTTTTAGTGCTGTTGATGGTGTGGAGCCTCAATCAGAAACAAATTGGAGACTTGCAAATAATTACAATGTCCCTAGAATTGGATTTGTAAATAAAATGGATCGTCAAGGAGCCAATTTCTTAAAGGTTTCTGAACAGGTTAAGGAAATGCTAGGAAGCCATGCTCTTCCTCTTCAGATTCCAATTGGTGCTGAAGATGACTTTAAAGGTGTTGTTGATCTTATTAATTTTAAAGGTATTGTTTGGAATGAAGATGATCAAGGAATGACATATAAAGAAGTTGAAATTCCTGCTGATATTGTTGATGAAGCAAGAGAATACAGAGGTCAGTTATTAGAAGCTGTTGCTGAATTTGATGAATCATTAATGGAAAAATATTTTGAAGATGAAGAATCATTGACAGAAAGAGAAATTTTAACTGCTTTAAGGGCTGCAACAATTTCTGGTAAGGTTGTACCTATGATGTGTGGTTCAGCATTCAAGAATAAGGGTGTTCAAACTATGTTAGATATGGTTATGGAAATTTTACCTTCTCCATTAGATGTTGAAGCAATTACTGGAACAAATCCAGACACTGAAGCTGAAGAGAGTAGAAAACCTGATGCTAATGAGCCATTTGCTGCTTTAGCATTTAAGATTGCTACAGATCCTTATGTAGGAAGATTGTGTTTTACTAGAGCATATTCTGGAACTTTAGATCAAGGAACTTTTGTAAACAATTCAAGAACTGGTAAAAAAGAAAGAATTTCTAGAATTTATCAAATGCATTCTAATAAGCAAAACCAAATAGACAAATTACAAGCAGGAGATATTGCTGCATTAGTTGGATTTAAAGATATAAGAACAGGTGATACATTATGTGATTTAAAATCTCCTATTGTTTTGGAATCAATGGATTTCCCTGATCCTGTAATTGGTATAGCAGTTGAACCAAAGACTCAAAAAGACTTAGATAAACTTGGAGTTGCTTTAGGAAAATTAGCTGAAGAAGATCCAACGTTTACTGTTAAAACAGATGAAGATTCTGGTCAAACTATTATTTCTGGAATGGGAGAATTGCATTTAGATATTATTGTAGATAGATTGAGAAGAGAATTTTCAGTTGATGTTAATCAGGGTGCTCCACAGGTAGCTTACAAGGAAGCAATCACATCTTCTATTGATCACAAAGAAGTTTATAAAAAACAATCAGGTGGACGTGGTAAGTTTGCTGATATTAGATTTGAATTATCTCCTATTGATGCTGATTTTGAAGGAGAAGGTTTACAATTTATAAATGAAATTAAAGGAGGAAATATTCCTAAAGAATTTATTCCTTCTGTTGAAAAAGGATTTAATA
>CAZJXE010000289.1:0-1579 GCA_964549835.1 uncultured Weeksellaceae bacterium | reverse complement strand
TTATGGCTATGCCTGTTATAATTGGTTCAAAATCAGAAAATGAAAGATTTGCAGGTGCATTAGATACTTTAACTATAGAGGCTTTGATGCAAGACGGAAAAGCTTTACAAGCAGGAACTTCTCACTTTTTAGGTCAAAATTTTGCTAAAGCTTTTGATGTTAAGTTTGCTACCAAAAATGGTACACAAGAATATGTTTGGGCTACTTCTTGGGGAGTTTCAACAAGATTAATGGGGGCTCTTGTAATGACACATTCTGATGATAAAGGCTTAGTATTGCCCCCAAAACTTGCTCCTTATCAGGTTGTTATTGTTCCGATTTATAAAAGTGAAGAACAGCAAAATGAAATAAATAGTAAAGTTTTAGAAATAAAAGAATCTCTTGAAAAAAGAGGAATCACTGTAAAGTATGATAATAGAGATACTCATAAACCAGGATGGAAATTTGCTGAATACGAAATGAAAGGAGTTCCAATTCGTTTAGCTATTGGTATGAGAGATATTGAAAATAATACAATTGAAGTTGCTCGAAGAGATACTTTAGAAAAAGAAATTATTGAAATAGATAAAATTGAAGATAAAATAGCGATTTTACTAGATCAAATTCAAGACAATCTGTTTAATAAAGCAATAAGTTTTAGAAAAGATAATACACATATTGCAAATACATATGATGAGTTTAAGAAGTTAATTGATAAAGGAGGATTTGTTTATGCTCATTGGGATGGAACAAGTAAAACTGAGGAGATGATTAAAAACGAAACAAAGGCAACAATAAGATGTATCCCTCTAAAAAATGATGAAGGAGAAGGGGAGTGTATTTTTAGTAAAAATAAATCTAATCAAAGAGTATTATTTGCAAAAGCATATTAAGAATGTATAATGAAGATTCTATAGTAAACTTATTAAAAGAAAAATCTGCTACTAAACAGATTGTTTTCTCAAAAACAAAAGATGTATTTAATAAATTAGTTTTAGCTCTAAACAACAAAGAGAAGTCAATAGCCAGTGTTTTAAAAGATCAAGTAAAAAATGTTGAGTTAGAATTTAAATCTAATGGAGAGTTTGATGCTCAATTAAAATTTGCTGGCGATACACTTCTTTTTCATATGCATTCAAACATTTTTGATTTTCCACCTAATCATCATATCTTAAATTCTAAATATGTGAAGGAAGATAATTTAAGAAGCTTTTGTGGTGTAATTAATATTTACAATTTTTTATCCGATTCTTTAAAATATAATAGACTAAATGATGAAGGTTTTTTAATCGGAAGAATTTTTATAAATAAAGAAGATAACTTTTTTGTTGAAGGTGATAAGGAATTAGATTTTTTATTTAATGATTTTGCAAATCAAAAAATTAATGATGAATTACTTGATCAAATTATTAATGTATGTATGGTTTACACCTTAAACTTTGATTTATATACTCCAAACTTTAATGATGTAAGATTAGTTTCAGTTCATCATTTATTAGCAATGAGTATGAATCAAAAAATTAAGACTTCTAAAAGGTTGGGATACAAGTTTTCTCATGAAAATAAATAATAATTAAATATTTGTTAAATTTTAAAAAAA
>CAZJXE010000288.1:0-1583 GCA_964549835.1 uncultured Weeksellaceae bacterium | reverse complement strand
ACTAATTTTCGACTATCGTGTATTCCTTCATAATCAACTCCAGAACCATCAATTTTATATGGATTTGTATTTCTTCTTAAATTTAAAGTATTTAAATCTAGATCCTGATTATTTGTTTCTATAAAGTTCCAATCATCTGGTTTCGCAGCATAATTTGCACCAATTAAATATGGAAATACAGGAGAACGGAAGTTTTTAAATGTTCCACTAGTTTCGTTTTCACTTGGATTGATTGTTGCAAAATAAGCATATGTTCCAGTTGGATAATCTGGAGTAACACAATATCTTCCATTATTTTCATCTAAATCACCATCTCCAAGATAATCATAATCTTCCACAAAGAATCCAAGTGGGAAAGTTGATATTGGAGGGCCATTTTCTCTTGTTGTTTTGAGAGAGTAACCAGATCTCATGATCTGTATAGTACCACCATCTTTACGAGCATATCCATAAGGCCCGTAGATTGGATTACCATCATAAGCCCATCCAATGATAGGTGAATGATTTAAGGAAAGTTGTTCTGCGTTATTTAAAATATTTAAATCATTTGATGTATAATCAATCGTTCCATCACTATTTTTTTGTTTTAAAACTTTTCTAAGTCCTCTTGGAACATAAAATGAAGTAAATTTAATTCCTTCATCATTATCACCTCTTGATAGGAATCCATCATCATCATAGAATATATCTTCATATCTTTTAACGTTATTAACAGCCCAAGATTTAATTTTTGGTAAAAATATCGCACCAGTGCCAGGAATTACCTCTTGAACTCCAACGCTTGCAGTTGAATATCCAACTCCACCATTATCAATAATTACTCTGTTAACACTTCCACCACTAATTGACGATACAATTTTTGCACCAACTCCATCACCCAAAATTTCTAAATCAGGAGCAGATGTGTACTCACCACCAGAACGAGTAACAATTACAGATTGTATTCTTCCATTCACAACAATAGCTTTGTATTCCGAAGATGAACCAGAAGAAACTCTTACTTGAGGTGGAATACTAAAGTTAAATGTAGAATTGTTACCATAACCAAGGCCAGGATTCTCAACATTTATTGATGTAATCGAACCTCTTACAATCGGACTAATTTTTGCATGATAATCCTCTGGGGATACTGTATTAATTCCAATCGTTCCCTTAACACTAACAGTGATTGGAGGATAGTTGAATATATGATCTCCAGAACCCACTGATGACATTCCAACAAATTGTTTTGAAATATAATTTGCGTCTGATAAAGTTGACCCAATACCAGCAGATGCAAGTCGGAATCTATCATCACTTATCTTTAAAACATAATAATCTTGATCTGTATCAAGACCACCAACCTTAACTTGATTGTTTGAATATCGAATTATCTCTCCATCAGCAAATCCGTGATTTTTATATTCAATAAAATCAGAATATGTGTTAATACCAACCGTAGGAACCAATCTTCTTTTATTTTCATACCCTTCGCCTGGGTTTTCAATAATAATTTGACCTAAAACAAACTTTTTATTTAAACTTTGGAATCTTTGTGTACCATCAGCAAATCCAGTTAGATTGAGTAAGTTTGATTTAGTTAA
>CAZJXE010000287.1:0-1590 GCA_964549835.1 uncultured Weeksellaceae bacterium | reverse complement strand
ATTATAAGTCTTCATTTATGAAATATGTAAAACAAACAGATATATATATTGCAGGTCATTATTATGGTTCTGGAGCTCCATTTTTATTTACAAGAGATGATGTAAAATCGTCCGATTTTAATATTTCTGTTATTGCTGATGTTTCTTGTGATATTGATGGTCCGGTTGCTTCAACCATAAAACCTTCGTCAATAACTAATCCAATTTATGGATATAATCCAATAACTGAAAATGAAGATGATTACATGAATGATGGTATAATAGCTGTTATGGCTGTAGATAACTTACCCTGTGAACTTCCAAAAGATTCATCTGAAGATTTTGGCGAGCATCTTATTAAATTTATTATTCCAATTATTAATATAGAAAATCAAGTATTAGAAGGAGCTACAATTTGTAAAAATGGAGATCTAACTGAAAATTATGAGTATTTAAGAGATTATGTAAATTCTTAAATTGATTTCAAATCAGAAATAGTTTTTGTAGGGTTTTCTGATCTAAATACAAAGCTACCTGCTACTAGTACATCAGCTCCAGCATCAATTAATTTTTTTGCATTATCAATATTTACTCCACCATCAATTTCTATATGAGTATTTAGCCCTCTATCGTTAATCATTTTTCTTAATTTTTTTACTTTATCGTAAGTAATTTTTTCAAGTTTTTGACCACCAAAACCAGGATTAATTGACATAATTAAAACCATAAAACATTTTGGTAAGATATCTTCTAAAACACTAACTGGAGTTGTTAGATTTAAAACTACTCCGGCCTTACATCCAGCATCATTAATTTGAGATAATGTTCTATCTAAATGAATTGTTGATTCATAATGAACAGTAATAATATCGGCACCAACATTTGCAAAATCTTCAATATATCTCTCCGGTTTTTCAATCATTAGATGGACATCTAATGGTTTTGTAGCATGTTTTTTAATCGCTTTAATCACTGGCATTCCATAAGAAATATTTGGAACAAAATGCCCATCCATTACATCAATATGAAACCAATCAGCATCACTATTATTCACCATTTCACAATCTCTTTGAAGATTGCCAAAATCAGCAGCTAACATTGATGGAGCGATTAAATGACTCATAATATAAAATTAAAAAAAAAGAGGACATCAGTCCTCTTTTTGTTATCCTAAATAAGTTTTTAAAATCTTACTTCTTGTTGTGTGTTTTAATCTTCTAACAGCTTTTTCTTTTATTTGCCTTACTCTTTCTCTAGTTAGATCAAATTTTTCACCAATTTCTTCAAGTGTCATGGCATGTCCTGCATTTAGTCCAAAATAGGAGGAAACTACATCGGCTTCTCTTGGTGTTAAGGTATCTAAAGCTCTTCTAATTTCTTCTCTTAAAGAATCAAGCATTAGTTGAGTATCTGGACTTGGACTCTCATCACTACCCATAACATCATATAAATTACTGTCTTCTCCTTCAATTAACGGAGCATCCATTGATACATGTCTACCAGTATTTTTTAATGATTGTTTCACTTCAGTTAATGAAAGGTCTACTAATTCAGCAATTTCTTCAGCAGTAGGAGGTCTTTCAAACTTTTGTTCTAATTGAGCATAAGCCT
>CAZJXE010000286.1:0-1609 GCA_964549835.1 uncultured Weeksellaceae bacterium | reverse complement strand
AATAATAGAAGCCTAATTAAATCAAATGTTAAATCAAGAAATAGTTGGACACCTGGAAATAATAAAAATATTATAACCAATAAATATGTCACTAAAAAACCATCTGTAAGTAATACTTCCAAAAATAATTCTTTTAATAATACAGTAAAAAATATTTTAGGTAGTTCTATTAAAGAAAGATCAGATAGAAAGAAAACTTCTACAAATAGAAATACATATAAACCAAAAAGTAATTACAGGTCAAATAATAGGTCAAATTATAAAAGTAGATCTTCTGGCTTTAAATCATCGGGAAGTAAAAATATTTCTAGAAGTCCAAAAAGAAAATAATTATGAAACAAAGAATATTTTTTTTAGTACTGATAGTAATTACATTTTCAACCCAAGCCCAAAATGAAATAGATGCTTTTAGATATTCATCTCAAAATATGTTTGGAACTGCAAGGTCAACAGCATTTTCTGGAGCACTTGGGTCACTTGGAGGTGATTTCTCCTGCATAAGTAATAACCCTGCTGGACTTGGAATGTATCAATTTACAGAAATTACATTCTCGCCATCTTTTAATTTAAATAGTACTAGCTCATATAATAACAAAATTGTTCTTCTCGACGATATTGTATATACAGAAAGATTTGACGAAGAAACCTCAAATGGAACAATAGGTAATATTGGGTATATTTCATCAAACGCTAGAAAAGATAATGAATGGAAAAGGTTAAATTTTGGTGTTGGCTACAACTTACTTGCTAATTATGATAAAAACATTTATATAAATACTCTTAATAACACCTCCTCATTAGCTGATAATCTTCTTTCTATAGCTCAAGGAAATACAATAAATCAACTGGATGCTTTTTTTGGTGCTCCTGCATTTTGGACTGACATCATTGATCTTCAAAATAATTCCGTTGACACATCACTAAATCAATACTTATACGACAATGGAAATTATATTTCTCATGTAATGAGCAATGGTCTAAAAAGACAAGAACACATCTTTAACTCATCTGGTGATATGGGCGAGGTTGCATTTTCAGTTGCCTCTTCATATGATGAAAAATTATATATAGGAGCAACAATAGGTTTCCCAGTATTTGAATACAGCGAAACAATAAATCACAGAGAAGATATAATGTCTGACACTATAAATTCTTTAGGATCTTTTGAATATTTACAAAATCTTTATGCTAATGGAGAAGGTATTAACATAAAAATTGGGGGGATCTATAGAGTAAATGACAACATTAAAATTGGGGGGGCTTTACACTCTCCTACTTATTTTAATATTAATGAAGAATTCAGAACAATTACTCAAGCCAATTTTACTGATTCTAGCTACACAGAATTCTCACCAATCAACTATTTTGAATATCAACTTACAACGCCATGGAAAGCTATTGCTAGTTTTTCTGCTAATATCAACCAAAATATTTTGCTAAGTGCAGATTATGAAATGATTGATTATTCTTTGTCTAATCTAAGTGTTGAGGGTCTTAGAAATGACGATGGAACAGAAATATTTTCGGAACAAAATAATAATATTGAAAATTTGTATCAAAAAGCTGAAAATATTAGGCTAGGAATAGAATATAAAATGAATCCATTTAG
>CAZJXE010000285.1:0-1623 GCA_964549835.1 uncultured Weeksellaceae bacterium | reverse complement strand
ACATAAAAGCCAGATTCACCATAATTAAATTGGAAACCATTTGTTAATGGAGTTGGGTTATTTGCATTGTAATTTTCCTGACTTACTTCAATCGCATTATGAGTTGGCCCAAGTTCAAAAAAAATTGTATCACCAACATTACAATTTAGTAAAAGGGGAGAAAACATGTGACCAGAGGTAGTAATTGTATTACTTGTTGTAGTTGGACTAACTCCTTCTTTAGAGCATGAAAAAAGAATTATTGAAGCTAATACTATTTTAGGAATATATTTCATTTAATTAAATTTACATGTGTTTATGCCAAAAACCTTGTAAATAACGCAGGTGCCTACAACAGAATTAAATAACAAAACTCCGCCAACACCACACAATACAAGTGCATAATTAGATGTTCCTAAAATAATAGGAGCAGGCAATAAGAACAATGATATAACAAATCGAGCAACTCTTTCTGAACTATTTTGATTTGGTTTAAAAAAATCCATTTTTTGACTATATTTTTTTAATTTATAATTAATGCAAAGTTAAAAAAACCACTAACAAAAATTTTCAAAATAAATAAAAAAAAACTGCTTGCTAAATACATATATTTGTAAGTAATGAGCTTCACGTTTTTTAAATATTTTACTAATCCTTTATCTCTTTTTCTGAGCTGTCTTATTGTGTTTTCAAGTTGTAATAAACAAGAGGCTCAAACATATCTTAAACTAAATGATAATTGGGTTTTTTTAAGTACAAATGATTCTTTGTGGCTACCTGCTAGTGTGCCTGGAACTATACATACAGATTTGATAAATAACAATATTATCGATGACCCTTTTTATAGACTTAATGAGCACGATGTTCAATGGATTGATAAAAAAGAATGGAGATATAAAACAAAATTAGATGTTAAAGTAGAGACTCTAAATCAGCAAAATATTTTATTAGAATTTGAAGGTCTTGATACTTACTCCAGTATTTATTTAAATGATTCATGTCTTTTAAAAACTGATAATATGTTTAGATCTTATAGTATTGACGTGAAAAATCATTTAAAATTAGGAGAAAATATTTTAGAAGTATTATTTGATTCCCCAATTAAGAAAGGTCTTGAAAGACGAGATAATCTGTCATATAGCATTCCAATTTCTGGAAATGATTTGGCAGAAATAGGACAGGTTGAAGGAAATAAAAGAGTTAGTGTTTTTAATCGTAAAGCAGGATATCATTTTGGATGGGACTGGGGCCCAAGACTTGTAACTTCAGGAATATGGAAACCCGTTATTTTAAAATCCTGGAATAATTTTAAAATTTCGGATGTTTTTATACAACAGAAATTACAAAATAATAAGGCTTTAATTAATGCTGTTGTTGAGCTTAGTTTCGATAAAAGTTTTATTGGTAAAGAAGTTAATTTGGAGATTAAGGTAAGTGATGATAGCTATTATAGCAAAGTAAACTCTGTTAATTTTATAGTAGATTCTCTAAGATCAACTTATAATATCCCTATAAAAATTAATGATCCAAAATTATGGTGGCCAAATGGTATGGGTGATCAAAATCTTTATAATGTAGAAATAAAAGTATCTGATAAAAACACAGTAGATTCAAAATCATATAAAATTGGTATAAGAACGATTG
>CAZJXE010000284.1:0-1625 GCA_964549835.1 uncultured Weeksellaceae bacterium | reverse complement strand
GGCCAGAAATAATTGAAAATTACAATCAGATTTTTTCAAGAGATATTGCATTTGTTATTGAAAATAAAATCATTGTTTCTGGAATTATTGATGAAAGAAAGAAAGAAATTGAAGGTATTAAAAACTTTTTTTCTGAAATTAAATCTGAAAATATAATAAAATTAGAAGAAGGTTCAAGAGTTGAAGGAGGTGATGTTATTCTTGATGGTGAAAATGTTTATATCGGTTATTCTAAAGATGCAGAATTTAATAAATATAAAGTTGCTCGTACAAATGAAAAAGCAATTAATCAGATAAAAGATTTATTTCCACACAAAAAAGTATATTCATTTGAATTAAATAAGTCTGATCATAACGCCAGAGAAAATGCTTTGCATTTAGATTGTTGTTTTCAACCAATTGGTAATAAAAAGGCTATTATTTATGAGGGAGGTTTTAAAAACACTGAAGATATTTTATTGCTTATAAATAAGTTTGGTAATGAAAATTTAATAAGAATTTCAAAAGAAGAAATGTATAATATGAATTCTAATGTTTTTTCAATTTCAGAAAATGTTATAGTATCAGAAATTAGTTTTAAAAGACTAAACAATATACTAAGAGAATTAGGCTTTATTGTTGAAGAAATAAAATTTAGTGAAATTGCAAAAATGGAAGGTTTGTTTAGGTGTACAACTTTACCATTACAGAGACTATGAAGCAAATAACAAAAAATATTTTGATGATTGAGCCAGTATCTTTTAATTATAATGCAGAGACGGCTTTAAATAATTATTTTCAGAAAAATGATGCTAATTTTTCAAAACCTCAGATTCAGAAGAAAGCACTAGAAGAATTCAATAATTTTGTTAAGTTATTAAGGTCAAAACAAGTCAATGTTCATGTAATAAAAGATACAATTCATCCCTTAACTCCTGATTCTATTTTTCCCAACAATTGGATATCATTTCATAGTAATGGAGAAGTTCTTATTTATCCAATGTTTGCGAACAATAGAAGATTAGAAAGAAGAACAGAAATAATAGAGCAACTACAAAATGAATATTTTGTTTCTGAAGTAAAGAGTTTAGTTCATTATGAAGATAAAAGTATTTTTTTAGAAGGGACTGGCAGTATGATATTAGATAGAACTAATAAAATATGCTATGCATCAATTTCACTTAGAACTAATAAATCAATTGTTTTAGACTTTTGCGATCAATTAAACTATAAGCCTGTTTTGTTTAATTCTTTTCAGGATGTTGATGGTAAAAGATTGCCTATATATCATACTAATGTTATGATGTGTGTAGCAAGTGATTTTGCTATTGTTTGTTTGGATGCAATTGATTCACAAGATGAAAAGAATTCTGTTATTAATTCATTAATAACAACTAATAAAGAAATAATTCAAATTTCAGAGTTACAAGCTAATAAATTTGCTGGTAATATGTTACAAGTTCAAGGAGATAAAAAATATTTAATTATGTCTGAATCTGCATTTAACATTCTTTCTGAGAAACAAATACAAAAAATTGAATCCTATTGTAGTATATTATATTCTGATTTAAAAACAATTGAAAAATTTGGTGGTGGTAGTGCAAGATGTATGATGGCTGAAATATTTTTACCTTTGAAAAAATGAT
>CAZJXE010000283.1:0-1626 GCA_964549835.1 uncultured Weeksellaceae bacterium | reverse complement strand
CCATATCCTGCTCTATCTGATTCTTTTGCTCTTCATATATTCTCTTTCTTACATCGTTATCAGTCATTTCTTTGAAATAATCCTGTGCAACTAACCAAGCAAATATAACTAAACACATCGCCAAGTCATCATTACATCCCTCTTCTGCCTCAAATGAGTTGTGTTTCTGTGAAAACGTTGTCAGTTCTGATATGATTTCATAATCACAAGTAAGTAATTTATCATCTTCAACTAGTGTCTTGAGGTTACTACATCCCAATTTTTTAACTGCAGCAGTCATTCTTACACCCAACTGAGACTTCTTACCTGAAAATCCTTGTCCAACAACTTGACCATTTCTACCTCTCATAGATGCCATAAGTACATTATCATACTCAAGATCATATTGCAATATGCTTGCAACTTGATCACCAATATCATTTACTTCTATTAGAAGGAATGAGTTATTATATCCCTTAGCGACATTGTAAATGATATTTGGGAATAGCATTGGTTTAATTTCATTATTTCTATACTTTGCTACAACCTTATATGGGAACTCTGTAATATCAAAAACAATAAATGCTGAGTAGTCATTACCTAAACCACGAGCAACGTCAACAGTAATCATATAATTATGATCTTTTATTGAATCCTCATAGATATCCAGTCCTGCATTTTTTGTTCTTGGTGCATCATATACTAAATTTCTTAACTTACTTGGTGCTATAAGAGTATTAACAGATCCTAAGAACTCACATTCAAACTCAACTTTAAACTGCTGTTCAGAAGTATTAGCAATAGTTTGTGCTTTCCATGCATCGTCTCTACCAGGAACTTCACCCCAATGAACGTCTGTAGGAATATATCCATTCACTCCTCTTTCAGCATCATGCCACATGCGGTAGAAGTGATTCATACCACGAGGTGTAGATACTATTATAACTTTCGTGCTTGTACCTGAAGAAATTGTAGGATAAACAGATGCAAAGAAGTCATCTGCTACATGGTTTGGAACGAATGCAAATTCATCAAGAAATAGGATGTTAAAAGACATACCTCGAACAGCAGATGCTGACGTAGATGCTGCTAAGATCTTTGATCCATTTTCTAATTCTAACGATCCTTTATTCCATGCAATGATACCTTGCTGCATCCATTTTGGTAAATTCTCATATGCTACTTGCAATCTACCAAGTAAATCCATAGCAATCTTTGCTTTGTTCGCAAGAATACCAATGTTTACATTATCATTGAAAACTGCATAATGTAGCAAATAAGATACCACAGTTGTAGACTTACCAGTCTGACGAGGCATCTTACAAATATTAAATCTATTATTATGAAAATTATTTACCAGTTTCTCTTGGAAAGGGTATAGATCAAAAGGAACTAATCCCTCATCAAGTGAAACTATTTTTATATATTTTTTAGCAAAATAAACAGGATCATCCTTACACTTTAAGAATTCTACAATATCCTCTTCAGAGAACTCTATTTGTGTATTTGCTTTTTTTAAATTAGGATTACCAAGGTATACATTATCAGCCATTTGTTTTAATCCCTAGTTTTCTTTTTCATTGAGTTGATGAACTTTCTGTATACAGCTGCTTCAGAGGTTTTACCCATTTCTCTTGCCCTTTGTTC
>CAZJXE010000282.1:0-1626 GCA_964549835.1 uncultured Weeksellaceae bacterium | reverse complement strand
ATAGATAAAATACCTATTTCTACATCATGATTGATATAAATAATGAGGTATATGATAATCCTTGGACTTTTAATGGTGATATATTCACCACTGGAGACATCAAGGAGTATTATGGATTTGTCTACTGCATTACAAATCCTATAATCAATCGTCAGTACATTGGTCGTAAGTACTTTTGGGCGTTCAGAACGCCAAAAGGAAAGAAACGCAAAGTAAAACAAGAATCCGATTGGAAAAAGTATTACGGATCTTGCCCAGAATTAAAAGATGATCTCAAAACATATGGTAAAGAGATCTTTAGAAGAGAAATATTAAGTTTACATACCACAAAAGGGAACTGTAACTACGAAGAGACCAGACAACTATTCCTGTATAATGTTTTATCAGAATCACTTGACGATGGGACACCAGCATACTATAATAGTAACATTCTAGGTCGCTACATGCGAAAAGATTATGCAAAATTTGGAACAAACTCTTCATTTAAATCGTGACTGGGCACTAAAACGTATACATACACTTTGCGAGAGTAATAATTATGAAGATGTCATTGATGGTTATGCAATCGCCTTAGAATATCTAGAGTGGTTTGAACCAAATTGTAAGTATCACGACATCGTATCAATACAGTTTACAGCACTAACAGATGACTAACACTCATTCAAAAGAATTTATTAAGAAGATAGGTGAACAAATACAAAGACTCAGAGAAGAGGGAAAATTAGATGAGGCAAACTCTTTACACCTCACATATTTCCCATCTGTCAAGGATACTAAATAAAATAACTTAACAATTAGTCATAAATGAACCAAATTTGGATAAATTTAAATAAAGGTATGAATTCGATTCCATCTGGGAGTAGAGAACTAGTTGAATTTGGGTTTTTTATCTGTATCGGAATAACAGCAGGTTCATTAGGACTAATATAAATGAATGATATAACAGTTTTTATATACTTAGTATTCTTTGTGATGCTATTTGCAGCAACGTTTGCGTATATGATTAAGATGATGGGGTCAACTTTAGAAACATTTGATAAAACTCCAGTCAGATCTTACGGTGATTCTATGAGAGCATATAAAATGCCAGCACCTCATCCAGAGATGGAAGGTGTGAAGACTGGGGAAGAATTATTGGTATATACACCAGAAGAACAGGATGAAGATGACGAAGGTGATATTATAAATTCAAGATAACTAAATAGAGCTGCCTATTATATAAGGGTATGACTGAAGAAGTAAAGGAAGTAAAGAAGGAAGAACCTAAGAAACTAGGTCCTCTTGGAAAACTAAAAGAACTATCTGAGGATAAAGAAGAGCAGATGGAAATCTTCTCAACTTTTGTGAGACTTGGAATCTTAATCTGGAGTGGTGGAATTTTAACATTGAACTATGTTTCTATACCAAACTTTCCACAAAAGAACATAGATCCAACTTTCATAGCTTCGGTTTTCACAGGAGTTTTAGCTAGTTTTGGCATCCAGACTGCTAATAAAAAGAATGGTAATGGTGCTTCAAAACCTGCAGTTGCTCCTGTATCTAAACAAGATATGGAAAAACTAATTGAAAAGGCAGCAAACACAGCACCTGCTCAAACAATTAGGATTGAACAAGCACCAATGGTAC
>CAZJXE010000281.1:0-1626 GCA_964549835.1 uncultured Weeksellaceae bacterium | reverse complement strand
TGTTGTCGGCTTGCCAAAAACAATTGACAACGATGTGTTTCCTATTTCTCAAACATTAGGCGCCTGGACGGCGGCTGAACAAGGCGCTATATTTTTTGAAAATATAGTTAATGAAAATACCACAAGCGACCGTCAGTTAATTATTCATGAAGTAATGGGTAGAAATTGTGGTTGGCTAACAGCTGCGACTGCACTTGAGTACAGAAATAGATTAGCAAATTTTTCATTTTTGGAAGAAATAAATATCTTAAGAAAGAAATGGGATATTCATTCAATTTTAATACCTGAAATAGAAATTGATCTTGATAATGAATGCAAAAGACTAAATCTTATTATGGACAAATATGATTGTGTAAATATTTTTTTAAGTGAAGGCGCCGGTATTAATACTATAATTGAAGAAAAAAGAAAAAACGGAGAAAAAATAGAAAAAGATGCTTTTGGGCATGTTCGTTTAGATGAACTTAATCCTGGCAAATGGTTTGCAAAAGAATTTTCAAAAAGATTAAAAGCTAATAAAGTTCTTATTCAAAAAAGTGGATATTTTTCTAGATCTGCAAAAGCAAATAGCAAAGATCTTGAGCTAATATTTCGATGCGCTAAAAAGGCCGTTAGTAGTGCTATAAATAAAAAAAGTGGTGTAGTTGGATTAGATGAGGACAATAACAATGAGCTATTATGTATAGATTTTAATAGAATAAAAGGAGAAAAACCATTTGATTTTAAAGCTTCTTGGTTTTTAAATATGATGGATGAAATTAAAAAATCCTAGAAAAAAAATCACATCAAATTTAATTTTAGAAAAATTTTTTAATTCTGATGCTGTTAAAGAATTACAAGAAAATTTAAATTCTGACTTAAAAAAAATACATTTCCAAGGAAACGTTGGTTCATCTTTTGCTGTATACTCTGCCTCTATTCTTAGTACATCAATCCAAAATCATGTTTTTATTCTGAAAGATAAAGAAGAGGCGCTATATTTCATAAATGATTTAGAAAATATAATCAAAAAAGTAGTACTTTTTTTACCTGCTTCGCACAGAAGATCATTTCAACTTAATGAATCTAACAATTCAAACATTTTACTAAGATCAGAAGTTCTAAATAAACTTAACAATAGTAAAAAAAATATCATAATCACATATCCTGAAGCCTTATTCGAAAAAGTAATTAGCAAATCAGAATTAATTAAAAAAACTATTTCTTTAGAAATAAAAACAACAATTGAAATTGAAAAATTAGAATCATTACTTGAAAAAGAAAAATTTGAAGCGGTTGACTTTGTAACTGACCCAGGACAGTATTCTATTCGAGGAGGCATAGTAGATATTTTTTCATATGCAAATGAATATCCATATCGAATTGTATTTGATGAAGATGAAATTGAAAGTATTAGAACATTTAATATTAACTCTCAACTTTCTATTTCAGAGAAAAAAAAGGTGCTAGTAATTCCAAATACAAATAGAAAAGAGACATTAAGTAAACAAAGTAGTTTTATAAATTATTTAAATCAAAAATCTATTATTTGGATAAAAGACTTAAGTTATACAAAGGCAAAAATTGATGAACTATATAAAAATACAATCTTCGATTTTCAAAAAAACAGTGTAAAAGAAAAATCTA
>CAZJXE010000280.1:0-1628 GCA_964549835.1 uncultured Weeksellaceae bacterium | reverse complement strand
CTAAAGATATAGTTGATAGTGCACCAAAGGCTGTTAAGGAGGGAGTTGGAAAAGACGAAGCTGAGGGAATTAAAAAATCTCTTGAAGAAGCTGGAGCTGTAGTTGAGCTTAAATAAGCTCTTTTCTAATTTTATAGGTCTAAATCTTATTTCTAAATTAAATAAGGTCTAGGCCTAGTTGTGTTTTGTATAATACTATTTTGTAACTAAAAAACTTTTTACTTTGATTAAAAATAAAATATCACCTAGAATAAATTTTGCTTCAATAGATAACAAAGTTGATTATCCCGATTTTTTAGATATTCAGCTTCGAAGTTTTCAATCATTTTTTCAAACAGGAACTACTCTTGAAGAAAGGAGAAATGAAGGTTTGTACAAAACATTTACTGAATTATTTCCTATTACTGATTCAAGAAATAATTTTGTTTTAGAATTCATTGATTACTTGGTTGATCCTCCAAGATACTCAATTGAGGAATGTATTAACAGAGGTTTAACTTTTAAGGTTCCTCTTAAGGTAAAGTTAAAACTTTATTGTACTGATCCTGATCATGAAGATTTTGAAACCATAATTCAAGATGTATATTTTGGTAATATCCCTTTTATGACACCAAAGGGAACTTTTGTAATTAATGGTGCTGAACGTGTTGTTGTTTCTCAGTTACATAGATCACCTGGAGTTTTCTTTGGTCAAAGTTTTCATTCAAATGGAACTAAGTTATATTCTGCAAGAGTAATTCCTTTTAAAGGTTCTTGGATAGAATTTACAACTGATATTAATAATGTAATGTATGCTTATATTGATAGAAAAAAGAAGCTACCTGTTACAACATTATTAAGAGCTATTGGCTATGAAAGTGATAGAGATATTTTAGAAATTTTTAATCTTGCTGATGAATTTAAGGTTACTAAAAGTGGGCTTAAAAGAGTAGTTGGTAGAAGTCTTGCTGCAAGAGTTTTAAAATCTTGGGTTGATGATTTTGTTGATGAAGATACTGGAGAATTAGTTCCAATTGAACGTAATGAAGTTATATTAGAAAGAGATACTGTTATAGAATCTAAACATATTCTTGAAATAGTTAATTCTGGAACTGAAACAATTCTTCTTCATAAAGAAGGAGATATGTCAGGCGACCACTCAATTATACATAATACTTTACAAAAAGACCCTTCTAATTCTGAAGTTGAGGCAATAAGGCATATATATAGACAGTTAAGAAGTGCAGAAGCTCCTGATGATGAAACAGCAAGAGGAATTATTGATAAGTTATTTTTCTCTGATCAAAGATATAGTCTAGGTCATGTTGGAAGATTTAGAATTAATCGTCGTCTTGGTTTAGATATAAATCTTGATAAACATGTTTTAACTAATGAGGATATTGTTTCAATAATTAGTAATTTAATAAACTTAGTTAATTCTAAAGTTGATGTTGATGATATTGATCATTTAAGTAATAGAAGAGTTAGAACAGTTGGAGAACAATTATCTAATCAGTTTTCTGTAGGTTTAAGTAGAATGGCTCGAACTATTAGAGAAAGAATGAATGTTAGAGATAATGAAGTTTTTACTCCTATTGATTTAATAAATGCAAAAACATTATCTGCTGTAATTAATTCTTTCTTTGGTAC
>CAZJXE010000279.1:0-1628 GCA_964549835.1 uncultured Weeksellaceae bacterium | reverse complement strand
CCAAATGATGTTGGATAATTATCAATTTGAAAATTGATAATTGCATAACCATTACTATCTCCATTACAAATTACATCTTCTTTTATAATATTTGTAGAGAAACCGGGAGGTTCATAAACATTAACTGTATCTGACACAAAACAAGTGTTTGAATCTGTAACAGTATATGCATATGCACCAGCATATAAAGATTGCGTATTAATTCCACCCCAGTTTTCAATTATTGGAGGAGTTCCACCTGTAATATTTAAATTAATTTGTCCATCATTATATCCATAACAACTTGTATTTGTTGAAGTTGCAATAATATTAGGCGCATCATATACAATTATGTTTTGAGTTGCTGTATCGGTACAATTATTTGTATCCGTATAAAAATATGTTATTGTATTTAATCCAATATTAGAGGGAGAAAATATATTACTATTAGAACCATTTCCTAAATAATTTCCTCCCAATGGAGTTCCATTAAGAATAATATCAGCTTCGTTTGAACAAATTTCATTTGGTAATGAAAATGTAACATTTGGATTTGTATTAACAGCAATATCTAAAAAACTTGTATCATCTGGACATGAAGTAGATCCTTGTACTATATAAGAGTAAATTCCAGAAGAATTAATAGATGGATTAAAATTAATATTAAAATTTCCAAATAAACTATTTGATGGATCGTACCATAATCCCCCTACATTAGGAGAGCCTAAAATTTGATTAAACATTTCAAAAGAGGTATCGTTTTGACAAACTGTTAAACTATTGTCATCTCCTGCATTTCCAGAAATAATACAACAATTAGTTGTTCCATTTCCTCCTGTTTGAGAAAATGTTATATTACAGTTTTGATTAGAATAATTGGTAATTAACAGCAAATAATACTCCCCTGTAAGTGCACCATTAATTTGACATGTTTCGTTCCATGATGCAGAATAGCTACAATCCTCAATTGGTGCAGTATTTAATTGACTACACATTGTATTAAAATTTGTAAATGGTCCCCAGCAAATAAAATCAATATCTCTTTGAGGTACTGTTGACATATAGATGGTAAGATTTCCAGGATTAGCAATTTCCATATAATAAAATGCAGGATTTGGCTGAGTTCCTAAACATCCAAAATTTGATCCAGGAGGTGCAGGAGTGTTTATTGATGCTGGAAAAGTATAGCTTGAACCGGTACAAAAGGGTAGTGCTGTTGCACATGTCCCTTGTGAGAAACCATATGATACAAATACCAATGATAAAATATGTATAAATATTAATCTTTTCATACTATATTTTTAATCTTTCCCAAAAAATTTGAGAAACTTTTAAAACTTTTATCTCATTAATGAAATATTGCCTTGGAATGTTCTTTCTTTACCATTAAGATCAAATACAACCATTTGGTAGGTATAATTACCTACAGCGGCATAATCTCCGTTGTCCATTAGTCCATCCCATGCAGATGAACAGCCATCTTGACAGTAAACATCAGAGTAATCATTTGTATTAAAGATTCTTTGACCATATCTATTATATATTGAAAACTCATAGCTTTGAACTCCACTAACGATAGGCTGATAATAATCATTTTTTAAATCATTATTTGGAGTAAATCCATCAGGAATATAAACTAGGAAATCTGG
>CAZJXE010000278.1:0-1639 GCA_964549835.1 uncultured Weeksellaceae bacterium | reverse complement strand
CTCCCTTTTAAGGAGAGGGTCCTGGGTTCGAGCCCCAGCCAGGTCACTTTTTTTACCCATACCTTCCCTCGATACTTTCCAATTAATACACATTTGATTACTGAACGAACTTTATACCAAATAAAAGAACTTTAATCGTTATTATTAATTAAATTACGCTAATTATATTTATCTAAAATCTTAATTTTGATCAAAAAAGTTATCTTTTATTTTATTTTAATTTTTTTCTCAAAATTTATGTTGGGTCAACCTACTAACTCTAAAATTGACACTACTAATAATAATCTTGACGAAATTATCATAACCGCAACAAAAACAGAAAGAGTTCTTTCATCACTTCCTTTAAATGTATCTATCATAAAAAAAAGTGAAATAGAAAAAACAAACGCAACCAGATTATCTGATGTTATTAATGAAGAACTAGGTTTAATAACTGTTTCTGATTTTGGTGGCGGTGAAGGAATTCAGATGCAAGGGCTTGATTCAGAATATACTTTAATCCTTATTGACAATCAACCTCTAATTGGTAGATCAGCTGGCACTTTAGACTTAAATAGAATTTCTGTTGGAAATATAAAGCAAATAGAAATTGTTCGCGGACCATCGTCAAGTCTTTATGGAAATAAAGCATTTGCAGGTGTTATAAATATTATCACGGAAGAACCTAAAACTGGATTAAAAGGAAATGTGATATCTTCTTACGAGACACACAACACTTTTGATAATAATATTCAGTTTAGCTACAAAAAAAATAATTTTTATAGCTCAGTTTTTTTTAATAATTATTGCAGTGATGGGTATGATTTAATAGAAGATGATGGGTTAAATACAGTAAATAAATTCAAAACAAAGACACTTCAAATTAAGTTAGGGCAAAATTTAGGTGAAAGTTTAAAAATTAGAATTAATGCGAGACACTATACTCAACTAATTGATAACGTAGCTCCTAACTCATTAAGTGGTGAAACTTTTACATCCGAGGATAATATAAATTTTACAATAAGTCACAAATCAGAGAAAATTAAAACTGATTTTGAAGTATATTTTACATCTTATATTGGAGATGAATTTTTAGATGATGAACAAGGAAATAGATTCAGTGAAAGTTTTTATGATCAGATATTATTAAAACCTGAAATTAAGACAGTTTATAAGATTAATAACAAAAAAGAATTTGTATTTGGTTTAGGTAATGAATATGAAACTTTAAACAGAACATATTTCGAAATTGAACCAAAACAAAACTCACCATTTATATATTTTCAATACGATTATAATCCGAACGATAAGATTAACCTGATATTAGGTGGGAGATTTGACAAGTACAAAGAATATAAATCTCAAATAAGCCCTAAATTTTCTGGTATTTATAAAATAAAAAACAACGAATCCATAAAGATTTCCACAGGGTATGGTTATAAAACACCTGACTTTAGACAATTATATTTCAATTTCTCCAATTCAACAGTTGGTTATTCCGTAATCGGATATAATGTTGTTGAAGATGTCTTAAATCAGCTAATTGATGAGGGTCAAATTGCAAATATTATTGTTCCTATTGAGGAATTTGAAGATCCCCTAAGCCCAGAAAGTTCTTTTGGAGTAAATATTGGATATGACAGAAAAATAGATGAAAAAA
>CAZJXE010000277.1:0-1645 GCA_964549835.1 uncultured Weeksellaceae bacterium | reverse complement strand
ATATTTTATCTGCACTTTCATATTCTATTTTATCAAATAATATTATTAAACCCATTTTTAATTTGGACGATAATAGTGAGAAAATCAAGTATTTTAATGGTAAAAAAAACATTGAGCATATTATTAAAATTATAGATGAAACTAAAAATAGTGTTGCATTCATTCTTAAACCAATTAAAATTAAAAAAATTAGAGAAATAGCTGATAAAAATCTTACACTACCTCCTAAAAGCACATATATTGATCCAAAATTAAGATCAGGAATAACTATTTTAGATTTAAAATGAGTATTACTAAAAATCTTAATCATTTATACAGAAATATTTCAAATGATATAGTAGTTGTTGCCGTATCAAAAACAAAGCCTAATGAAGATATATTAGAGGCATATAATTCGGGTCATAAATCTTTTGGCGAAAATAAAGTTCAAGAATTAATTGAAAAACATAATGCATTGCCAAAGGATATTGAATGGCATTTTATTGGACACCTTCAAAGAAATAAAGTTAAAAATATTATAAAATTTATTCATTTAATTCATTCAGTGGACTCTTACAAACTTTTAAATGAAATTAATAAAAGAGCTAAAAATGAAAATAGAGTTGTAGATTGTTTAATTCAAGTAAAAATTGCAACTGAAGAAAACAAATATGGATTTAATTTTGAAGAAATAGATGATGTTATAAATTTTTCTAAAAATTTAAATCACATTAATGTAAAGGGCTTTATGGGAATGTCTACACTTACAAATGATAATAATATTATTAATAATGAGTTTTCAAAACTTCAAAATATATTTAACAATTATAAATCTAAAACATTAAATATTTTATCAATGGGAATGAGTAATGATTATAATTTAGCTATTGAAAATGGTAGCAATATGATAAGATTAGGAAGTATTATATTTGGTAAAAGAAACTAACAATGAAAAAAATAATTTATACAAAAGATGCGCCAAATGCAATTGGCCCATATAGCCAAGCAATTCTTTCAAATAACACATTGTATTGTTCTGGTCAAATTGCAATAGATTGCAAGGGAAATCTTAAAAATAAAAGTATTGAAGAAGAAACAAAACAAATTATAAAAAATATAGCTGCAGTTTTAAAAAAGGCAGAAATGGATTTTTCTAATGTTGTAAAAACAACAATATTTTTAAAAGATATGAACGACTTTAGTATTGTCAATAATATTTATCAAAAAACCTTTGAAAATGAGCCGCCTGCTAGAGAAACTGTTGAAGTTTCTAGATTACCAAAAGATGTAAATATTGAGATTTCAGTTATTGCTTCATTTTAATGGACTTGTTTTTAGAAATAAATAAAAAAAACAATAATGCTTTAAGCAAAGCAATTACATTAGCTGAAAGTACTCTTATAGAAGATCAAAAATTAAGTTATAATTTAATTTCAAAGTTCCCCAAGAAAAACAACTCAATTAGAATTGGAATAACTGGAATTCCTGGAGTTGGTAAAAGCTCATTTATTGAAAAATTTGGTCAAACATTCTTGAAAGAAGGAAAAAGTGTCGCTGTTTTAGCAATTGACCCTTCTAGTGAAAAAACTAAAGGAAGTATTCTTGGAGATAAAAGTAGAATGGAAACTCTTTCAGCAGATAAAAATACTTTTATAAGACCAAGTTC
>CAZJXE010000276.1:0-1651 GCA_964549835.1 uncultured Weeksellaceae bacterium | reverse complement strand
CATGTTCATGATGCATATGTTATAAATGACACTGCATTTCTTAATTGTGGCAATAACGGCTTGAGAATAATGGATTTTACAATGGTAAATAGCCCAGGAGATATTCCTAATGAACTTGCATCATTTACCTCATACCCTGATGCGGGCTATAATCATTCAGGCTGGCTAACAGATGATGGAAATATTTATGCTATGCAGGATGAAAATCACGGATATGATGTTAAAATTTTAGATGTTAGTGACTTCTCTAACATTAGCGTTTTATCTACATTTAATTCTGGCGTTGATCCAAATTCAATGGCTCATAATGGAATTATTAGAGATAACCTATTATATATAGCATATTATCATGACGGGCTTAGAGTTTTTGATATTAGTAATCCATCAAATCCTATTCAGGTTAATAGCTATGATACATATCTCCCAAATGATCATATTTCATATAGAGGTGCTTGGGGAGTTTATCCATATTTTGAGTCAGGCAATGTTTTAGTTTCTGACATGCAAACTGGTCTATATGTTTTTGAACTATCAAATTCATCAACAGAAATTAATGAAAGTATTTTTTCTGGATCTATCCATCCAAATCCTATTTCATCAAGTTTTATTATAAAAAGCAATGAAGCAAATTCATTTGAAATATGTGATATTTTTGGAAGAGTTATTAAAAATAAAGATTTAAATAAAGAAGATAATTTATTTGAAAGAGGTGAAATTAAAAATGGAATATATATCTTCAAATTATATGATGACAACAAATTAATTGGAACAAGAAAAATCATTTTTAACTAATGAGCATAATTAATAAAAAGTATGAAGCTGTTATTGGTTTAGAGGTACATGCTCAATTACTAACCAATACAAAAGCATATTCAAATGATGAAAATGTATATGGTGCAACACCAAACTCAAAAACTTCCGTAATTACTCTTGGTCATCCAGGAACGCTTCCTGTAAGTAATGAAAAGGTTATTGAATATGCTGTTAAATTGGGAATAGCGGTAGATGCAAATATTAGAGAAAGAAACGAGTATGCAAGAAAAAATTACTTTTATGCTGATCTTCCAAAGGGTTATCAAATTACTCAAGATAAAACACCTATCTGTAATGGTGGTTATATTGAAATTACAGATGATGATAATAATATTAAAAAAATTAACATAACTAGAATTCATATGGAAGAGGATGCTGGAAAAAGCATTCATGATCTAGATCCATTTAATAGTCTTGTTGATCTAAATAGAGCTGGGGTTCCTCTACTAGAAATAGTTTCTGAACCTGAAATAAGATCTTCCAATGAGGCTTATCAATATCTTTCAGAAGTAAGAAAGTTAGTTAGATATCTTGATATATGTGATGGAAACATGGAAGAAGGAAGTTTAAGATGTGATGCAAATATTTCTGTTAGATTAAAGGGAAGTGAAAAATTTGGAACAAAAGTTGAAATCAAGAACATGAATTCAATTAGGAATGTAAAAAATGCAATTGATTTTGAAATAGATAGACAAACTAGTTTACTTGAAAAAGGAGAAAGTATTGTTCATGAAACAAGAGGATTTAATGCTGTTAATGGTAAAACATTATCTCAAAGACATAAAGAAGAAGCAAATGATTATAGGTATTTTCCTGAGCCTGATCTTCAACCAATTAT
>CAZJXE010000275.1:0-1653 GCA_964549835.1 uncultured Weeksellaceae bacterium | reverse complement strand
AGTAATAGAACTGCTGCTCCTACAGCAACTTCACAAGCAAAAGCAACCGCTCCTACTGAAAAAGTAGAGCCAACTAAAGAAATTAAAAGTGAGGCTCCAAAAACTGAAGCTCCTAAGCCTTCACCAACTCCAATTGCAAATACTGGAGATGTAGAAATTATAGAAATGGATAGAATGAGAAAGCTAATTTCTGCTCATATGACAATGTCTAAATCTACTTCTGCACATATTACATCATTTGTTGAAGCTGATATGACAAATATTGTAAACTGGAGAAATTCTGTTAAAGAAGATTTTAAAGCAAGAGAAGGACAAAATATTACCTTCACTCCTATTATCATTGAAGCTATGGCAAAGGCAGTCAAGGATTTTCCAATGATTAATGTATCTGTAGATGGCACAAACATCCACATACATAAAAATGTAAATGTTGGTATGGCAGCTGCATTACCAGATGGAAATTTAATTGTTCCAGTAATTAAACAATGTCAAGATAAAAATTTAGTTGGAATAACAAAATCTGTAAATGACCTCGCAACTAGAGCTAGAGCAGGAAAATTAGACCCAGATGACATCCAAGGAGGTACTATTACCATGACTAATGTAGGTACATTTGGAAACTTAATGGGTACTCCTATTATAAACCAGCCTCAAGTTGCTATAATGGCATGCGGTGTAATTAAAAAGAAAGCCGTTGTTTTAGAGACTGAGCATGGTGATGTTATTGCGATTAGACATATGATGTTCCTTTCATTATCTTATGACCACAGAGTTGTTGATGGAGCACTTGGAGGTCAGTTTGTTAGAAAAGTAGCTGACTACCTTGAGCAATTTGATACATCTACTGTTGTTTAATTCTTTTTAAAAGAATTTTCACATTTAAATGAATCTTAAACTAAATAGACCAATTGTTTTTTTTGATCTAGAAACTACTGGTGTTAATATTGTTAATGACAGAATAGTAGAAATATCTATTTTAAAGGTTTTTCCAAACGGAAATAAAGAATCTAAAACATGGCTAGTAAATCCTACTATTAATATTCCCAAAGAGACAACAGCAATTCATGGGATTACTAATGAAAAGGTAGCAAACGAACCAACTTTTAAAGAACTACATAAAGAAATTTTAGAGTTAATAAAAGATTGTGATCTTGGAGGTTATAATTCAAATAAGTTCGACATTCCTTTATTAGCTGAAGAATTTCTAAGATGTGAATGTGATTTTTCAATGAAAAATATTAAAGCTGTTGATGTTCAAAATATATTTCATAAGCTAGAACAGAGAACCCTTTCAGCAGCATATAAATTTTACTGTAATAAAGATCTTATTAATGCCCATTCAGCTGAAGCTGATACATTAGCAACTTATGAAATATTATTAGCTCAAATTGAAAAATATGATGAACTAGAAAACAATATTGACTATTTATCTAAATTTTCTAAAAGAGGAAATAGTAGAATTGATATTGCAGGATTTATAAGATTAAATGATGATAATCAACCAACAATAACTTTTGGAAAATATAAAGGCAAAACAATAAATGAAGTTTATGATATAAATCCTGGATATTTTTCATGGATAAATCAAGCTGAATTTCCCTTATACACAAAGAAAATTTTAAAAGAATTAGTTGATGAAATTAAGCTTAAGAA
>CAZJXE010000274.1:0-1656 GCA_964549835.1 uncultured Weeksellaceae bacterium | reverse complement strand
AATATTATAAAGCCCCAATATGCATTTTTTGGGCAAAAAGATCTGCAACAATTAATTATCATAAAACAATTAGTGAATGATAAAAATATTAATACTGAAATAATTGGATGCAAAACAATAAGAGAGAAAAATGGTATAGCTAAAAGCTCAAGAAATAAACTTTTGTCAAAATCAGATTTTGAAATAAGTACATCTATATATAAGCAGTTACTTTTTTGTAAAAGAAACTTTGAGAAAATTCCTTTGAAAGAAATTAGAAGTCATGTCTTATCAAACTTAAAGTCAGATGGTTTTAAAATTGATTATTTTGAATTTATTGATTTAAAAACATTTACAATTCAAAAAGAAAAGATAAAAGGAATAAAATATGCTGCTTGTGTTGCAGTTATAATTTCTGGTGTTAGATTAATCGATAACATAATTTTATAACTTTACAAATTATGCTTAAAGCCTTAAAATATATTTTATTTCTGCTAATTAGTTCAGTGTTAATGTATTTGGCTTTTAAAGATCAAAATATTTCAGAAATTATATCTAAACTATCTACTGTTAAATATGAGTGGCTTATAATTTCAATTTTATTTGGGGCACTGGCTTTTGCAAGTAGAGGATTAAGGTGGATTTATTTAATTAATGCTCTTGGCTATAAAGCATCAAAAAAAAATTCTATTAATAGTGTAGCTGTTGGCTATTTGACAAATATTCTCATACCTAGAGCAGGAGAAATATCAAGATGCACAAGCCTACAACAAGTTGAAAAAATTCCATTTGACAAACTTTTTGGCACAATAATTTTAGAAAGAGTTATTGATTTTGCAATTTTAATTACTTTGATTTTGACTACCCTTCTGTACAAATTCAAAGAAATTAATGTTTTTTTTAAAGAAGTTTTTGGCGAATCATCAGGTAATATTTTTTCTAATCCAATATTGCTTTTTTTAATTGGATTTGTATTAGTAATCTTCATTTTTAAAAAACAAATAAAAAAATTAAGTTTTTTTGAAAAAATAATTAAAGTACTTAATGGCTTAAAAGATGGATTTTCTAGTCTAAAAAAAATAAACAATAAAACTCCTTTTATTTTGCATACAATTCTTATTTGGGCAATGTATATTTTAATGACTTATGTGTGTTTTTTTGCCATAGAAGAAACAAAACACCTAAACTTGTTTGATGGAATATATATTACTGTAATTGGGGGATTAGGAATGGTTGTCCCAAGTCAAGGTGGAATTGGCTCATACCATCTTGCAGTAAAATTAGGATTAGTTGGTATTGGAATTGGAGTTCAACCAGCACTTTTATTTGCTTTTGCTGTACATACTGCCCAAACTTTGATGGCAATAGTTTTTGGTATTATAGCTTCCTTATTATTAATATCACATAAAAAAAAATCTGATGAGTGAAGCATTAAAAAAAATAAACAATAAAATTTTTGATCTTCAACTTTTAATGAAGAAAATAGAAAAATGGAGAAGTGAAAATAAAAAAATTGTTTTTACAAATGGTTGTTTTGATTTAATCCATCTAGGTCATATTGAAATATTAGCTAGGTCTTCTGACTTTGGAGATAAATTAATTATTGGTGTAAATTCTGATTTATCCATCAAAAAGCTTAAAGGAGAAAATCGGCCCATTATTCAGCAAAGTTCAAGA
>CAZJXE010000273.1:0-1656 GCA_964549835.1 uncultured Weeksellaceae bacterium | reverse complement strand
ACAAAAAGCACATCAATATAATTAATAAAACTTTTGTCTTTTTTTATAAAATTAAGCTGACCACTTTCTTGAATTGGAACTATATTATCTTTTAAAAATGATGCCTTTTCTCTGTAATTTGAATTTAATGCATGTGACCAATGATCTTGGTTACTCCAATATTTTGCATTTTTAAATACCATCTCAAAAGCTGTTTTGTCATTATTCCATTTAACACTGCCTCCACAATGATCAAAATGCAAATGAGTTAGAAAAACATCGGTTATATCATCTTCAGAAAAACCATGTTTATTTAAAGACTTTTTAAGAGTATCATCGCCATGTAGGTAATAATGTCTTAAAAATTTATCATCCTGTTTATCTCCTATTCCATTATCAATTAAAATTAATCTCTTTCCATCCTCAATTAATAGTGATCTCATAGCCCATGGACACAGATTATTATCGTCAGCAGGATTAGTTCTACTCCAAAGCACTTTAGGAACAACCCCAAACATAGCGCCACCATCTAATTTAAAAAAACCTGTATCTATTGTATACAATTTCATGTTAGTAAATTTTATCTAATCAAAAGTAATAAAGTTGAATTATATGATACATTTAATTTGTAAATTTCATTTATATGAAAATTCATTTAATTGCCATAGGAGGTAGTGCTATGCATAATCTAGCACTTGCTCTTCATTTCAAAGGATATGAGGTTTCAGGATCTGATGATCAAATTTTTGAACCATCAAAAAGTAGGTTAGCAAAACATGGATTATTACCTAATAAAATTGGGTGGCATGAAGATAAAATTACTAAAGATATTGATGCAATTATTTTAGGCATGCATGCTAAAGCAGATAATCCTGAATTAATAAGAGCTAAAAAATTAAATTTAAATATATACTCATATCCAGAATATATCTATGAACAAAGTAAAAATAAAAAGAGAATTGTAATTGGCGGTAGTCATGGGAAAACATCAATAACAGCAATGATTCTTCATGTACTACAAAACATGAAGATTGATTGTGACTATATGGTAGGTGCTAAACTTGAAGGGTTTGATGTTATGGTAAAATTAACTGAAAGTGCTCCAATAATTATTTTAGAAGGAGATGAATATTTATCATCTCCTATAGACAGAAGACCAAAATTTCATTTATACAAACCAAACATAGGTGTTATAAGTGGTATTGCATGGGATCATATTAATGTCTTTCCAACATTTGAAAATTATGTTGATCAATTTAGAATTTTTAAGAATTTAATTACTGACTGTATAATTTATTGTGAAGATGACCAGGAACTAAACAAATTAATTGGTGAAGGAGGAAATTGTAAAACAATATCTTATTCAACACCAAATCATACAATTCAAAATGGCACTACATATATTGAGCATATTCCACTTAAAATATTTGGAAATCATAATCTTCAAAACCTTAATGCTGCAAAACTTGTTTGTAATGAGTTAGGAATATCAAGTAAAGATTTTTTAGAGCAAATTAAAACATTTAATGGTGCTTCAAATAGATTAGAAAAAATAAAAGATAATAATAATAGTGCAATTTTTAAAGACTTTGCTCACTCACCATCAAAATTAAAAGCAACTATTAATGCTGTGAAAAAACAATTTAAAGAAAGAAAATTAATTGCATGTATGGAGCT
>CAZJXE010000272.1:0-1656 GCA_964549835.1 uncultured Weeksellaceae bacterium | reverse complement strand
TACCCTTGCTACATTCCTGTCCTGGGGGAGTTCATAGGGAGCTGGTCGTACAAGACTTACCCTTAGAGCGCAAAATTAATATAATCTAACATACAGCAAAATTTTTCTTAGTATGTATTTTCTATATTTGTAAAAAATTTAAACTCATGGACACTAGAAAATTTGCAATGAATTATGGAGCTTATTTAGGCTTAGCTTTAATAGTTATCTCATTTATTGTATATATACTAGGTTTAGAAGAACAAAAATCTATTATTCCCTCACTTTTAAATAACTTTTTAATGATTGGGGCTATTGTTTATTCAGTTACTATCTACAGAGATAATTTTAATAATGGGTTTATATCTTATGGGCAGAGCCTTAAGCTTGGTACCTCGGTTGTGTTTTTTGCTTCAGTAATCTTAGCTTTTTATACTTTTATATTTGTAACCTTTATTAATCCTGAGTATTTAGAAAATATTTTAAAAGTAGCAGAGCAAGAGATTTTAAATTCTGATCCTGAAATTTCAGATGAAAATCTAGATATGGCACTTTCAATGACTCAAAAAATGTTGCAGCCACAATGGATGATTACTCTTTCTGTTTTGGGTGGTACTTTTATGGGCTTTTTCTATTCGCTAATTATATCATTTTTTGTTAAAAAAGAAGACTCTAATTTTACTATCTAATAATGGATATTTCAATAATTATTCCTCTATTTAACGAAGAAGAATCACTTCCTGAACTTTGTTCATGGATTGAAAAAGTAATGAATAAAAACAATTATTCCTATGAGGTGTTGTTAATAGACGATGGGAGCAAAGACAAATCGTGGTCAGTTATTGAGAATATATCTTCAAAGAATTCTAATATAAAAGGAATTAAATTTAGAAGAAATTATGGAAAATCTGCAGCTCTAAATATTGGGTTTCAAAAAGCTATTGGTAATGTAGTAATTACTATGGATGCAGACTTACAAGACAGTCCTGATGAAATACCAGCTTTATACGATAAAATTATGAAGGAAGGATATGATTTAGTTTCTGGATGGAAACAGAAAAGATATGATCCACTATCTAAAACAATACCAACAAAATTATTTAATTGGGCTGCAAGAAAAGCTTCTGGAATTTATTTACATGATTTTAACTGTGGCTTGAAGTCATATAAAAATAATGTCGTTAAAAGTGTTGAGGTTCATGGTGAAATGCATAGATATATTCCTGTACTAGCTAAATGGGCTGGTTTTGAGAAAATAACAGAGCAGGTTGTTGAACATCAAAGCAGAAAATATGGAGAAACAAAATTTGGATTAGAACGTTTTGTAAATGGATTTCTTGATTTATTGACAATTACTTTTGTAACCAGATTTGGTAAAAAGCCAATGCATTTTTTTGGTGTTGTAGGTACAATTATGTTTATTTTAGGATTCGGTATATTTGGTTTTATTGTAATTGAAAAATTAAATGCAATAATCAACAACGTTGCTGCTAAGAACATTGCAGATATGTCTATTTTTTATATTGCCCTAACATCAATGATTATTGGAGTTCAACTATTTCTTGCTGGCTTTATTTCTGAAATGATTTCAAGAAGTTCTAATGACAGAAACAACTATCAAATAGAAAAGGAAGTCTAAATTTTGTCTGCTAAAAAAGTAATTATTATTGGTCCTGC
>CAZJXE010000271.1:0-1662 GCA_964549835.1 uncultured Weeksellaceae bacterium | reverse complement strand
ATTAAGGTATACAAAACAAATTTCAAAATTATGTTACAAGATTTCTTCCTTTACATTGACCCAACTGACTACAGCAGAGACGCTAAGGGTATGTTCCAAGCGTGTTATGATGAGGTCGTTGCAGAAGCAAAGGACACAGGAGACTTCCCAATGTATGGGGAAGCAATGCTTCAACAGTCTGCTAAGTGGAAGCAGGATGACCTTATAAAGTACCTACAGCGTGTGATGGGGTAGCACCCCATTCGTGCGTTCGTGCATACAGCAGGGGTTGGGGGGTCGCCCCCGCCCCCCCGTTTATAAAATGGCAAGGTACCATTAAGCTATAAACGACCCAGATCGAGAATGTAATAACGGACACCTTTAAAAATTTTTTCGCTATATAAAATCATGAAGAGGATTTCATTGTATGCAAAAAAATTTCCAGGAAAATTTTGGGGTTGTAGAGGTTGACGAATATACGAGGGACTACTATGTCAGGATACCAGAATGGATGATCAACGAAATGAACTGGTACGATGGCACAGAAATAAATATTAAAGTCGATGGAGACGACATTATCATCAATGAACGAGAATAGCACTTACCACATCTACTACGAAGAGAAATGCCTCTTTAAGAATTTAAGTGAGGAGGACTTCCATTTTATATGGGGTAAACTCTACACCTCATATCACAGAGACGAGATAACATATACTTACATTGAGGAAAACCCTACTTTAGACAAAGAACTTTCTGAATCATCTTATTGACTGACTGCTATATACGTGGTATAATGAGTTTGTAATTACACGTTATTATGGCTAAAGGATTTACAGTCAAGGCAAAGTCGCCCGTTGCGAAGAAAGCAGCAGCGAAGCCTGAATGGGATTATGATAAAGCAAGAGAGTTGATTAAAGGAAAATCAGTTGTCTTCTGTCTACCTGGTAGAGGAGTATCATATACCTTTTTAAAGAATTTTGTACAACTATGTTTCGATATTGTACAGGCAGGAGCACAGATACAGATATCTCAAGACTACAGTAGTATGGTAAACTTTGCACGTTGCAAGTGTTTAGGTGCAAATGTACTGCGTGGTGCTGATCAAGTACCTTGGGATGGTAAGTTAAAGTATGATTATCAGTTATGGATTGACTCTGATATTGTTTTTAGTACAGAGAAGTTCTATCAGTTAGTATTAATGGATCAACCATTAGCATCTGGATGGTATTGTACAGAAGATGGGCAGACAAGTTCAGTTGCTCACTGGATGGACGAGGATGATTTTCGTAAGAATGGTGGAGTGATGAACCATGAGACTCTCGAAACTATGGGTAAGAGAAAGAAACCTTTCACTGTAGACTATACAGGTTTCGGTTGGTTACTGATTAAGCATGGTGTATTTGAGCATCAAGAGATTAAGTACCCTTGGTTTGCTCCGAAGATGCAAGTCTTTGAGTCTGGTGAGGTACAGGATATGTGTGGCGAAGATGTCTCGTTCTGTTTAGATGCAAAGGAAGCAGGTTTTGAGATATGGTGCGATCCAAGAATCAGAGTCGGGCATGAAAAAACCAGAATCATCTAAGTATCGCTATCGTATCCGTCATAATCAGGAAGTATTAGGTGATAATCTGACAACTGAAGAGTATTGTGATATGATGGAAGATATAGCACAACAATATTATG
>CAZJXE010000270.1:0-1672 GCA_964549835.1 uncultured Weeksellaceae bacterium | reverse complement strand
CATAGTTTTTGACCTTCACTCTCAAATCCTGTTGGAGATGGGTTATTAATATAATGCTCTAAGAATGCCTCAGATTCTTTATTGATTATTTTGTTTCTTTTCATTTTTATTTATTAAATAAATTTATTCCTCTTTCAAGCCAATCCTTGAACAGAGATACTGAGCCATAATCTTGATAATTTGCAGGCTCAATAAGTTCGTTTTCATCAAGATCCAACATTACATAATAAGGTTGTGAATTTGTTCCGAAAGTATTTGCTTGGAAAACCATCCACTTATCTCCAGTTGTTTTTACTTTCTTTTCCTTTCCAGCCATTTTTGTTACATATTGATCTTCTTTTGGTAAATCAATTCTTTCATCAACATATAGCGATACTAAAACTACATCATTTCGCAATAATTCTTTTACATATTGGTCAGACCAAACTTGTTCTTCCATTTTTCTACAATTTACACATGCATGACCGGTAAAATCTAACATTAATGGCTTTTTAACTTGCTTTGCATATTTTAGTGCAACATCATAATCATGAAAAACCATTAGACCTTGAGGCCCAATATGCTGACCATCCAATGAATGAGAATTTATATTATCTGAGCTAATTTGTACTGCTCCTACACCAAGAGGGGATTCACTATATTGCATTGGAGGTGGAAAAGCATTTATTATTTTTAATGGAGCACCCCATAAGCCAGGAATCATATAAATAGTTAAAGTTCCTGTGAGAACTGCAACAGATAGCCTACTAACTGAAATATATTCTAAATCAGAATCATGAGCAAATTTTAAAAATCCTAATAAATACATAGTAAGCAAAGCAAAAATTACAATCCATATAGCAATAAACAGCTCTCTTTCTAATAAGTGAGCCTGTAAAACAAGATCTGCATTTGATAAAAACTTAAATGCTAAAGCTATTTCTAAAAATCCTAATGTTACTTTAACAGAATTTAACCAACCACCAGATTGAGGTAATGAATTTAACCAGCCAGGAAACGCAGCAAAAAAAGCAAAAGGTAAAGCAATAGCAAGTGAAAAGCCTAGCATGCCAATAATTGGGCCGAAATATCCCCCCGTTGATGCTTCTACTAATAATGTGCCAACAATTGGGCCAGTACATGAAAATGAAACTAGCGCAAGAGTAAAGGCCATAAAGAAAATTCCTATGAGGCCTCCCTTGTCAGATGCTTTGTCAGTTTTATTTATCCATGAGGTAGGAAGCTGCAATTCAAATGCCCCCAAAAAAGATGCTCCAAAAATTAATAGCAATAAAAAGAAACCAATATTAAAATAAACATTTGTTGCCATATTATTTAATGCATCTGCTCCAAAAATAGAAGAGACTCCTACTCCTAAAGCAACATAAATAACGATTATTGAAATTCCATATATTATGGCGTTGGCAATACCTCTAGCCTTGGTTTTAGACTGTTTTGTGAAAAATGATACTGTCATAGGTATCATAGGGAAAACACATGGTGTTAAAAGTGCAGCAAAACCACTTAAAAATGCAATGAAAAATAATGCCCACATTGATTTTCCTTCAGTATTGTTTGTAGATTGACTTGCAGAAGATATGTAGGATTCATCAATACCTTCAATTGTAAATGAAAACTCTAATGCTTCAGGTGGTAAACATTGAGTACTATCACAAGTCATAAAATAAACATC
>CAZJXE010000269.1:0-1672 GCA_964549835.1 uncultured Weeksellaceae bacterium | reverse complement strand
GCAAGAGTTAGAGGGTGAATTTTACTTTGGAGGGAAGAATTTAATACAGATTGAAATTGGAAGTTTAAAATATAAAACTCTTATGAAAGGGTGGCTAAATCATTTATATTTATCTGCAAATAGTTCATTTAATTCTAAAACTTTGATAATATCTAAAAAGATAGATTATACCAAAAAAATTACTTTTGAAGTAAGTAAGGAAATATGCCCAATCAATACCCAAGAAGCAACTAAAATACTAACAGAGATCCATCTATTAGCAGCCGCAGGAAGAAAAAATTGTTGGCCAATACCACCTGAAAGTGGCCTGTCTTATGCCCTTGCCATAAACGAAAAGAATAAGAATGAGGAAGATTTATTTCAAAAGAAATGGGAAGGTGATTTATACAGGCAAGGAGAAAGAGAATCACTAACAATGGAACTTTGCTTTGGGAAAGAATGCAAAGCCTCTACTTTTCTAGACGTTAAATCATTTAATGATGTATTAATGAGTCTTTATGAACCACTACTAAAAAACATTTACTAAAAATGAGGCTAAACAAAAGCAATCACATAAAGAATATTAAAACTGTTTTGTCAAGATGGGGATTTAGCAAGCAGGGATTATTAAAGAACTCAAAAGGGGAGTGGTATTTATTTTCTCAAATACTACTAATACTCCTCCATTTTATACCTCCCTACCCAAAAATAGAGAATACAGAATTTGCAATAAATACTTTTTTTGTAGTTATTGGATTAACCATATCAATTCAAGGTCTAATCATTGTCATCAAAGCATTCTTAGATTTAGGAGAAAATCTTACACCGCTACCTTATCCAATGAATGAATCGACTCTGATAAAAAATAATTCATACAAAAATGTTAGACATCCCCTTTATAAGGGATTATTATTTATTTCATTAGGAATATGTATCTTTTCATTGAGTCTAATACATCTATGTTTGCTCATATTATTGGCATACATCTTAAAAATAAAAGCTTTAAAGGAAGAAGAAAGGCTGAAAATTAAATTTCCTGAATACAAAAAATATATTAAAGAAGTACCAGCGATTATAAAAAAAATAAAATATTTAGATTGGAGATATTAAAATGTTAGTTATAAGTAATTTAAAACATCAGTATCAAGGTAAAAAGAAGAGAGACCTATTAAGTTGCTATTTTATGATTATAAATATGAATTAGATATGAAGAATATAGAATTATTTCAAGTAAATAAATATCCATTAACAAATGGAATTCGACTAATAGAAGCAAGTGCTGGTACAGGCAAGACATTCTCACTTTCTCATCTTGTCTTAAGGTTATTGACTGAAAAAGAGTATTCAATAAACGAAATACTGGTTGTTAGTTTTACAGAAGCAACAGCATCAGAGATAAAAGCAAAAATCATTGAAAGACTAATTTCAGCATTAAAAATAATTGAATCAATAAATACAAACGTAAAACCATATAAAATTGACGACGTATTAAATGAATGGGTTGAATTAAATATTACATCTAAAGAAAAAGGTTTATATATAGCTTCCCTACTATTAGAAGCATTAGAAAGAATTGATACTGCAGATATCACAACAATTCATGGATTTTGCAGTAAAACTCTTCGTAGAGAAGCTATAGAGAATGGTAATAATTTAAACCCAACCATCGAAAAAGATTCAAATTCACTAATAA
>CAZJXE010000268.1:0-1672 GCA_964549835.1 uncultured Weeksellaceae bacterium | reverse complement strand
CTGGAATTCCTGCAGCTTGGACAATTCTTGGAGCCTCTGCTATCCCAACAAATCATCCACTTAATGTCGGAATGCTTGGAATGCATGGAAATTATGCTCCAAATATTTTGACCAATGAATGTGATGTTTTAATTGCAATAGGAATGAGATTTGACGATAGAGTCACCGGTGATGTTAACAGATACGCAAAGCAAGCAAAGATTATACATTTTGAAATTGATCCAGCTGAGATAAATAAAAATATTGAAGTGGATGTTGCAGTATTAGGAGATGTTAAACAAACTTTATGTGAAATTTTAAAAATAACAGATAATAAATCACATAAAAAATGGCATGAAAAGTTTAAAGAATTGTATGAAATCGAATATCAAAAAGTAATACATAGTGACTTAAACCCAAAGAAAGAAGGGTTAACAATGGGTGAAGTAATGAAGGAAATTAATATTCAAACCAAGGGTGATGCAGCTATTGTTTCGGATGTTGGACAGCATCAAATGATTGCTTGTAGATATTCTAATTTTAATAAAACCAAAAGTAATATCACTTCTGGTGGTCTGGGAACAATGGGATTTGCATTACCTGCAGCAATTGGAGCTAAAATGGCTTGTCCTGAGAGAGAAGTTGTTGCGATAATTGGCGATGGGGGTTATCAGATGACCATCCAGGAATTAGGTACAGTTTTTCAAACAAAAGCAGCAGTTAAAATAGTTGTTTTAAACAACGATTTTTTAGGAATGGTTAGACAGTGGCAGCAATTATTTTTTGATAAAAGATATGCTTCAACAGAAATGGTGAATCCTGATTTCGTCAAAATAGCTGAAGGGTATTATTTAAAAGCTAAAAGGGTAACAAAAAGAAAAGATTTAGCTAATGCGGTAGAAGAAATGATAAAATCTGATGAGCCATATTTTTTAGAAGTTGTTGTTGAAAAAGAAGATAATGTATTTCCGATGATACCTACAGGTTCTTCAGTTTCAGAAATAAGATTAAGTTAAGTGGTTATGGAAAAAAAATTAATAAAATATACAGTTTCTGTTTATACTGAGGATAGTGTAGGTTTACTAAATAGGATTTCAGCTATTTTTCAAAGAAGACATATTAATATTGAAAGCTTCAACTCATCAATGACAGAAATTGAAAATGTACAAAGATGGACTATTCTTGTAATTACGTCTGAATCTTTCATAAAAAAAATAGTTGGTCAAATCAACAGACAAATTGAAGTTATTAAAGCATATTATCATACTGATGAAGAAACCATATATCAAGAGTCATGTTTATTTAAAATAAAATCATCGCTATTATTTGATGACAGGAAAATTCAAAATATAATTAAAGAAAGTAACGCAATTATTGTAACAGTGAATCCTGAATTTTTTGTTATAGAAAAATCTGGCAGGACACACGAGTTAGATGAATTATATGAAAAGTTAAATAAATATGGGATTTTACAATATGTTAGATCTGCGAGGATTGCGGTAACAAAAGCTCCTCTTATGATTTCAGAAATACTAACCAATTTTAAAAAATAATAATAAGAGATGAGTAACTATTTCAATTCACTTAATGAATCAGAGAAAAAATCACAGTTATCAATGTGTAGATTTATGAATATTAATGAGTTTGATAATGAAAATAATATTTTAAAAGATAAAAATATTGTAATTGTTGG
>CAZJXE010000267.1:0-1675 GCA_964549835.1 uncultured Weeksellaceae bacterium | reverse complement strand
CCAATTATAAATAGTATACCAACATAGATTGGTAATCCAGAATTTAAAGCAATATTTGGAAATAACATATCGGCATTATCTGGAGGTATAATAGCAAAGGTATCTGAGTATATATAAAGAAGAGCTCCAAGAGATAAGAATATTAAATCAACAAATATTAATATAGTACTAAATACCGTCATATTCTTTTGTGCATCTTTTAAGTTTCTACAACTTAAATTCTTCTGCATTTGATCTTGATCCAAGCCTGTCATTACAATTGCCATGAACATTCCAGAGAAAAACTGCTTAAAAAAATACTTTTTATCTGTCCAATCATCAAAAAAGAACATTCTAGAATAATCAGAATCAGAAATTAAAGAAACAACAGACGATACATTAACATCCATCTTTTGCATCAATGTATATGCAATTAAAACAACTGTAGAGAGCATAAATGTAGTTTGGAGAGTATCAGTCCATATTATGGTTTTCATTCCACTACGATAAGTATATAACCAGATTAGAGATATGGTAATTATTACGGTAACGTAAAAAGGAATATTCCAAGATTCAAAAACAGCAAATTGAAGTACAGTAGCAATTAAAAATAATCTAAATGAAGCGCCAATAGTTCTTGATAGCAAGAAAAAAGAAGATCCTGTTTTGTAACTGCTATTTCCAAACCTGTCTCTTAAATAAGTATATATAGATGTAAGTTCTAGTCTATAGTAAAGAGGTAATAAAATTCTGGCAATTATAAAATAACCACAGAAAAAGCCAAAAACCATTTGCATATATGAAAATTGGCTTGAAGCTACCCAGCCAGGAACAGAAATAAATGTAATTCCTGAAAGTGTAGTACCAATCATTCCATAGGCAATTACAAACCAAGGGGAATCTCTATTTCCTAGAAAGAAAGTATCATTACTATCGTTTTTTCCAGTGATGTATGATATAACAAAAAGTAGTAGAAAATAGGCAGCTATACAGCTTAAAATAATTGTTGGATTCATTTAATTTTTTAATTAGTACAAATGTAAAGTTTTTAAATATTTATTTAATTTTACTGCAATGGAATTTCCCTCAGAACTTGTTAAAAATGCAGTTGAACAATTATCTACCTTGCCTGGAATTGGTAAGCGATCTGCATTAAGGCTAACTTTACATCTACTTAAAAAAAATAAAGATCAAGTTGAAAAATTTGGTAATTCATTTATTGATTTAATAAATAATATAAATTATTGCAAAGAGTGTTTTACCATTTCTGATTTTGATATTTGTAAAGTTTGTTCAAACCCACAAAGAGACAAATCATTAATCTGTGTTGTTGAAGATATTAGAACAATGATGGCAATTGAAAATACATTACAATACAAAGGGGTGTATCATGTTTTAGGTGGTCTTATATCCCCATTGGAGGGAATTGCTCCTGATGATCTAAGAATTGAGGAACTGATATCTAAAACAGATAATACTAAAGTAAATGAGATCATTTTTGCACTTAGCACTACAATGGAAGGAGATACAACAAACTATTATCTATACAAAAGACTCAAAGGAAGAGAAATAAAAATATCTTCAATAGCAAGAGGTATTGCAATTGGTGATGAGTTGGAATACACTGATGAAGTAACATTGGGAGCTGCTATTTCTAGTAGACTTCCATATTCTGACAAGATAAAAACTGACTAAA
>CAZJXE010000266.1:0-1685 GCA_964549835.1 uncultured Weeksellaceae bacterium | reverse complement strand
CCACCAGCCATAATTATTGCGTAGTTATTCTTTTTCAAGTTTTTTTTACAAATTTAAACTATATTTTTAATCTAATTTATCAAACCTATTTTTGCAATAGGATTAAACAAATAGAATTTTTTATTTTTTTCATCATAACACTTTATTCGCTTTCTTAATTTTTTCACCTTTACAAACTTTTTGTTTGAATAAATAAACTTTTCTCCTAATTCAACATCATTAACAGTCAAAGATTTATTTATATCATATTTTCTTAAAATTAAAGACAGATTAATATCATTACTTGTTGATGCAGAAGGATTAATTAAATACTTTGCTAATGATGAAAGAATATCTTCAGGGAAGATATCAAGACTAAAAAAGTTTAGCATTAAACTTTTATATGATTCTTTCCACTCTTCGCCATGCGGCTTAACTTTATTTTGATATTTATTATATACAAATGCATGAGCAATTTCATGTGTTAATGTTATTAGTGAAGAGAAGATATTCAAATCATTATTTACAGTAATTTGGTAACCATTTATATTATCAAATCTAAAATCTCCTAATTTTGTTTTCCTTGGATTCACAAATTTCAAATCAATTTTTAATTTATTAATCCATTTTTCAATTAATTGAATTGAATTTTTAGGAATGAATTTAATTAGACTAGTAGACATTTAAACTCTATTAGAATTATTATTTTCTGTAGTAAAATCTGGACAGTCACAATTACTTTTTTTAATAATATTACAGGAAGAAAGAGTAATAATCAAAAAAAGTATTATAATATAATATCTTTGTAATCTCATATTGTGTTACAAATTTAAATAAAATACTTACTTTTAAATTTAATGAAATATATACTTCTTCATATTGGACAATATTTTATCATGATAAGTAAAGTATTTAGCTTTCCTGAAAAGAAAAAAATATTTTTTAAACAATTTAATTTAGAGCTTGAAAAAACTGGACTTAACTCATTAGGAATTGTAACAATTATATCTTTTTTTATTGGAGCTGTTGTAAGTATTCAAACTGCTTTTAATTTTGAAAGTCCTTTGTACCCTAAATATTTAATTGGCTATGCAACAAGAGAATCCTTAATTCTTGAGTTCTGCCCAACGATGCTAGCTTTAATTTTAGCTGGAAAAGTAGGCTCCAATATAGCCTCAGAAATTGGATCAATGAGAGTAACAGAACAAATTGATGCATTAGAAATCATGGGTGTTAACTCTGCCTCTTTTTTAATTTTACCAAAAATTTTCGCAACTGTTTTGTTTTTTCCAATATTAATAATCTTAAGTATCTCTATTGGTTTAGTAGGTGGTTGGGTTGGTTGTCAAACAACTGGTATTACAACTGCTGATTTTCTTTATGGTATTAAATATGAATTTAATTCTTTTTATGTCACATATTGCTTAATAAAAATAACTGTATTTGCTTTTATAATATCATCGGTTTCATCGTACTTTGGTTATTATACTAAAGGAGGTGCATTAGATGTTGGAAGATCTAGCACTAAGGCTGTTGTTTACAGTAGTATTATTGTTCTAATTTTTAACTTTCTATTAACTGACTTATTGCTGGCATGATAGAAATTCAAGAAATAAATAAGTCCTTTGGAGAAAATGAAGTACTAAAAAACATCTCATTTAATTTTGAAAGAGGTAAAACAAATTTAATTATTGGAGAAAGTGGTT
>CAZJXE010000265.1:0-1691 GCA_964549835.1 uncultured Weeksellaceae bacterium | reverse complement strand
CTGTTGGGTTTCTTACAAACTTTATACACACAAAATATAATATAAGTCAAGCACTTATTTCGGATATTACATGGGTAACTGAAGGGGTTAAAGCTGGAAAAGGTGTAGTAATCTCATTAAGAGATAGCGGTATTCCAAGGCGTAGTTTTGTAAATAAAATTATTACTGTTGCAAAATCTCATAATATTAATTATCAATTAGAAGTAGAATCTAGTGGTGGTAGTGATGGAAATGAAATTCAAAGAAGCCCATATGCTATTGACTGGTGCTTTATTGGTGCTGCGGAACAAAATGTTCATAGCCCAAAAGAGAAAGTTCATAAAGATGATATAAAATCAATGGTTGAGATTTATGAAATGCTAATGAAAGAATTATAGACTAATTTTTAAATTTAATATCTAATACTTTACCAGAGACAGATAAGGTATCAACTATCAAAGAAAGATTAATATTATACTTATATATTTTACCTATATTATTAAGATCATTCATATATAATATATTAGAATATGCATCGGTGGTATCATTAACTGCATATTTTTCTGTAGTAATATTTAATACATCAGATTCAATTGGAATTACCATATTTACATTAGTCATCAGGGTATTTGTTCTGTAAATACCTCCATTAGCTGTAAAATAAAAATTATTTCCATTCGAAGTTTCTACTAAATTATTTGCATTGAATATTGAAGGTAAAATTTGTGAAAAATTGATTAGTAAATCGGATGGATAAATGTTGTAAAAAGATGATTCAATATTATTTGAAGGGTTATTTTCATCATAAACTCCAGAGCATAAAACTTTAATATTACCTGTTGCTATTGCAGAGTTAGGATTCTTTCCTACAACTAAATTACCAGAAATATCTGCAAGTGGAATTAGATCATCTTTATAAGTAATGGTAACTAAAGTACTATCATAGTTATTTGAATCTCCTCCATTTAAAACAAAAGATTTATCAAATTTATTAATTATAAATCCAGGTGATGTTCCCTCACCAGTTTCTATTTCAGATATTATTCTAAAGTCATTTAGGTCAACAACTTTTACTAAAGATTCTGCTTTGTCAGTAACAAATGCCCTATTTTGTGTAACAATTGCACATCCATTTGCATCTGAAAAACCGTCAACTTGTCCAAGTAGTTGAAGAGTATTAATATCAGTTGAATAAAAATCATTTCCAACTATATATAATTTGCTTCCATAAATTTCTATGGTCTTAGGATTTATGATTGATAATCCATTAACATTAGAAAATATTCCGCTTTTTAAAGAACTGGTATTCTTTTTAATAAAATTTAATCCATTATCTGATAAAATATAGGTTCCCTTACCATAACTATTTGAATAACTTATTGGCTCTGGATCCTTTTCGCACGACACAAAAACAAATAAAAGAAGAGAAACTAAAAAAGTATTTTTAAACATATTTTACAAATATAGATGAATTAATTTTTACTAATTATCTCAACAATTTTTGTATTCTCAAATAATAGTTTGATATAATATATTCCTTTGGAAAATTCTGAAATATTAAATTGTTGAGAAAAATTTTGATTTCCCTCTTGTATTTCATGTCTTAATATCTCTTGGCCTAGTGTATTTTCAAAAATTATTATAAAACTTTGTGATCTGTAATTTTTGAATTCAATATTTAAATATTCATTAGTTGGATTTGGATATATTTT
>CAZJXE010000264.1:0-1695 GCA_964549835.1 uncultured Weeksellaceae bacterium | reverse complement strand
GAGCAAAGAATTTTTTTATTTTCTTTTGAAAACTCAATAACCTTAAACTTTAATTTTTCATTTAAAATTACAAGAGAACCATCCTCTTTTTCTAAATGACGTTTTGGAGCAAAAGCTTCAACATTATCATTTAATAAAACAAGAGATCCTTTATCATATTCTTCTGTAACAATTCCCTCAAACTCACTTCCCAAAGTATATAATTTTTCATGCTTATCCCAAGGGTTTTCTTCTATTTGCTTATGTCCAAGACTAATTTTTCTATTGTTCTTGTCAATATCCAAAACAATTACATCTAAACTAGCATCTACTTTAGTAAATTCTGCTGGATGTTTAATTTTTTTATGCCAAGATAAATCAGAAATATGTACTAAACCATCAACACCTTCTTCTAGTTCAACAAAAATCCCAAAATTTGTAAAGTTTCTAACTTTAACAGATAATTTTGAATTTATAGGATATTTTGTTTCAATATCTCCCCATGGATCAGGCAACATTTGTTTCAAACCTAAAGACATTTTTCTTTGTTCTCTATCTAAAGTAAGAATTTTAGCCTCTAAAGTATCACCTTTACTAAAAAAGTCATTCGCACTTCGTAAATGAGTTGACCATGACATCTCAGAAACATGTAATAAGGCTTCAACACCCGCTTGTAATTCAACAAAAACTCCATAATCTGCTACTACTACTACTTTTCCTTTTACATTGTCACCAACTTGTAATTTTTCATCAAGTTCTTGCCACGGATGGGATCCTAATTGTTTTAGACCTAGTTGAATCCTACTTTTTCCTTCATCAAAATCAAGTATAACAACATTAATAGTTTCATCTAAAGAAACTATTTCCTCTGGGTGAGAAACTCTTCCCCATGATAAATCAGTAATATGTATTAAACCATCAATACCCCCTAGATCAACAAATACACCATAAGAAGTAATGTTTTTAACAGTTCCTTCAATAACCTGTCCTTTTTCTAATTTAGACATGATTTCCTTAGTTTGAACAGCAAGATCAGCCTCAATCAAAGCTTTGTGGGAAACAACTACATTTCTGAAAGACTCATTAACTTTAACAATTTTAAATTCCATTTTTCTTCCAACATATTCATCATAGTCACGAATTGGTTTAACATCAATTTGTGAACCAGGTAGGAAGCATTCAATACCAAAAACATCAACAATCATCCCTCCCTTAGTTCTACTTTTAATTTGTCCATTAACAACTTCGCCGGTTTCTAAAGCAGTATTAACTTTTTCCCATGCTCTTAAAACTCTAGCTCTTCTGTGTGAAAGAATAAGTTGACCATTTTTATCTTCTTGTTTTTCAACTAAAACTTCAACAGTATCTCCAACTTTAAGCTCATCGTTGTATTTAAACTCTGAGCTTGATATTACACCATCAGATTTGAAATTAATATCAACAATAACTTCTCTGTCTGAAATTGCAACTACAACTCCATCAATTACTTGCTTTGATTCAACAACAGGAAGAGTTTCTGAATATGTATTTATTAATTCTGATCTTTCCTTATCAGAATATAGTTCATTTTTTAAGATTGAATCCCAATTGAATTCTTCTTCTTGAGCTTCAACTACTTCTTCTGCAGGAACTTCTTGAGCTTCAACTACTTCTTCTGCAGGAACTTCTTGTGCACCAACTACTTCTTTTGCTGGAGCTTCTTGAGCTTCAACTACT
>CAZJXE010000263.1:0-1709 GCA_964549835.1 uncultured Weeksellaceae bacterium | reverse complement strand
TCAGCAAGTTCAGCTACTTTATTTGTAAAGTTAATTCCAGTTTGATAATCAGAAAAAACAAATTCTCTGATAATTTTTTTATCATTCTCAACATTCCAATCATTATCAACTAAATTCTTGAATTTTTTTATTTCCTCTTTGTTAAGAGGAGGAATGCCACCTTGGCATGGAATACATTTTTCTAGTGAAAACATTTTAAAAAAGTAAAGTTATACAAACACCAATACAGAATAGAGCTTGAAGAGTAATTGTACCCCAATTTGCACTAACTAATTCTCTTGTTTCATATTTTTTAAAGAGAACAGAAAATATATAACCTCCATATAAAACAAGTAATGCTAAGGGAATTAAAAGCTTGTCATTACCTAGACTTGATGCTAAAGCGTATGTTGAATATATTGCTAATGCCAGTATAAGTAAGTAAATCCATCTACTTGCTTTTTTCCCAAAAGTTACAACCAAATGATTTTTATTAGTCTTCATGTCACTTTTCATATCAGGAAATTCATTTATTAAAAGTATATTAGTTGTTAATAGACCCATTGGCACACCAATTAATAGGCAATTCATTAAGTGGTTATGATCAATAGAAGATAAATCACCGTTAAAAATAGCAAATGCAGTTCCTAGAGTAATAAGCGGACCAAATGCTAAAAATATTGTTAATTCACCTAGACCTTTTTTTGCAACTAATCTTAAAGGAGGGGCAGTGTAAAAATATCCTAAAAATAAGCCTGCTAATCCAATATAAATGACTGAATTAAGATTTGCTGGATTTGTTGATAGTAATACAATTCCTCCAATTAGTAAAGCAACAGCTGTTAAAATTAAACCTAGCTTTTTTGTTCCACTTAATGAAATTAAACCTAACTCAATAGCTCTACTTCCACCAGAAACTTGTTGAAAATAGTCACTATTTGCTTCATCAGTACCATCTTTAACATCAAAATAATCATTTAAAACATTTACTCCTAAATGAGCAATTAAAACTCCAAAAATGCAAAGAACAAAGTTTGTCACATTAAATAAATCATCGTCTACACCTGCAAAATATGCTCCAACAGCTAAAATTGGCAAAATAGATGCTGATGTAAAAGGCATTCTAGTAATTGCTAATCCTTTAATTAGTTTGGTAGAAAAATTAATTGGCACTTCAACTTCTTCATCAATTACTTCTGTAACACCACAATAACCAGTTTGGGGATTGTCTTTTCCATTTGCAAATGTTGGTGTTATTCTTATTTTGGCATTAAATTTTTCTCCATTTTTCTTAATAAAGTTAGTTTTTCCAACATATTCTCCTTCTTTAACAGCTTCATTTAGCCAACCTTCAACATTTTGTAAAACTATCTCTCCAGGAGAGAAAAGAGAAACTCTTTTTTTGCCTATTAATTCATCTTTTGGGTATCCAAAGACTTGTTCTGCTCCATCATTCATTGTTAGGATTCTACCTTCCATGTCGCAGGTTATTGTACTTTTTTTCATTGTGTTATAGTTTTGTTTTTAAAATTGAAAAATTCTTTAATAAAATTCAAATGTTTTTTTGAATTTAAGATTTCAAATTTATATAAATTTTTGTCAGTTTGAACTACAAATGTATTATCATTTGATTGGATAGTTATTTTTTGATAGAGACATGCTTCAGCATACTCATTATTATTATGTCTGAAAAAGAAAACTAATCCTTTATCTCTAAGATCAAAGCTTGT
>CAZJXE010000262.1:0-1710 GCA_964549835.1 uncultured Weeksellaceae bacterium | reverse complement strand
AGTAAATAGAATTTAATATGTACAACTTATCAAACAGATTTAAAATTTTTTCATTATCCTTAATAATCTTAGGCTCATTAGGATGGTTCTATTCATATTCAAAATCTCATTTAACAATCGAGGAAGTAAAAATTTTATTAGCTGAAGAATCTCATCACGGATCACATTCTGACAACACCCATTCAATGGATCATCAGAATGAAATACATCATAATGAAGGAGTAAGTAAAGAAGAAAAACATGAAGTTGATCATGAAGCTCACGGTCATGAAGACGAACATGCTGAACATGTTTTACACCAGATTCATAATAGACCCTATGCTGCGTTATATGTAGCTGCTTTCTTTTTTATGATGATTTCCTTGGGAGTTTTGGCCTTTTATGCTATTCAATATGCATCACAGGCTGGATGGTCTCCAGTTCTTTTTAGGGTAATGGAGGCAATCACTTATTATTTGCTTCCTGGGGCTTTAATTGTTTTATTAATTGCAATTATCGGAGATAAGCATATTTTTATTTGGATGGACCCAGAAGTTGTTGCCCATGATAAAATCATTCAAGGAAAAGAAAGTTGGCTTAATAAAAGTTCTTTTATTTTTAGAGGTTTAATATATATTGGTGGTTGGTCACTTTATAGATATTTTTCTAGAAAATTTTCTTTGGCTCAAGATAAAGCAAATGATAATAAGAATTTTAAAAGAAACTTTCAGATTTCTGCCGGGTTTTTAGTTTTCTTTATGTATACAGAGTCTATGATGTCATGGGATTGGATAATGAGTGTTGACCCTCATTGGTTTAGTACTCTTTTCGGATGGTATGTTTTTGCAAGTATGGTAGTAAGTGGTATTACTGTAATTGCCTTAATTACTATTTATTTAAATAGCAAGGGTCTAATGAAATATGTTAATGATAGTCACTTACATGACTTGGCTAAATTCATGTTTGGTTTTAGTGTGTTTTGGGCCTACCTGTGGTTCTCACAGTTCATGTTAATTTGGTATGCAAATATACCAGAAGAGGTTACATATTTTGTCACTAGAATTGAAATGTATCCTATTCCATTTTTCACTATGTTTTGTTTAAATTTTATTTTTCCATTTTTAGTTCTTATGAACAGTGATTATAAGAGAATTCCGATATTTATTATAATGGCAGGGATTATAATTTTGGTAGGACACTATATGGATGTTTACATGATGATTATGCCTGCAACTGTTATCGACAGATATGGATTTGGAATTGCAGAATTTAGTTCCATATTAATATTTTTAGGCTTATTTTTGCTGCTTGTTTTTTATGCATTATCAAAAGAAGAATTGTTAGCAAAAGGAAACCCAATGATTAAGGAAAGTGAAAACTTTCACTACTAATTTGAATATGAGAATATGACAACCCTATTTATAGTATTAATTCTAACATTTATTACAATTGCCATTTGGCAAATGATTAAAATATTTGACTTATCAAGAGCAATTTCTGGTATAAAAATAGATGATTCTCAGATTGCTAATGATAAAGATAATTCTACTCAAGCAAAGTTAATGCTGGGGTTTCTAGCTTTTATATACGCTATAACAATATTTTCTCTTGTTAAATATGGTAAGTTTCCTTTAATCTCAAATGCTGCTTCTGAGCATGGTCAACAAATAGACACTTTGATGATTTGGACTATGGTTTTGATTTTTATAGTTCAAACAATTACTCAATTTC
>CAZJXE010000261.1:0-1713 GCA_964549835.1 uncultured Weeksellaceae bacterium | reverse complement strand
GATGATGGGGGGTCATAGTCTTCAAAACTCATTATGTTTTGTTTGTTTTGTATGGTATCAATTGCAAAGTAGATAGCAAGAGTTACGATAAGAATAAACGATAAAACTTTAAACAGGCTTTTTAAGCTAAACATAATTCTATTTTAAAGGAATTGAGATACTTGTTTTATCCCACATCAAAGTCATATTTACAGATGTAGAATCTTTTGAAAATTCAATGGTAAATTGTTCTAGAGCGTTTTCTAAAGATTCTACATCGACGCTAGTTTTAAGCACATCTAATTTTGGATCAGGTTGTGAAATTGCAAAAAACACATCACTCTCAGAATTAAGAGAGACAGTCCATTTATCTTCGTATGGGAATGTGAAAAGAGCATATTTACCTGCTTTTAGTGGCTCCCCGTTAAAGAAAATTTCTGAGGACGTCTCAAATGTAGTAGCGGCATTAGCCCCAGTTCTCCAGTATTTTCCAAAAGGAACCAGAGCACCGTCTTCCTCTGAGCCAAAAATCAGCCTATCGTTTTTGTATGGACGGCTATAAACCACTTCAAAAGTTGAATTATCGGAGCTGTAACCAACAGTGTCCTTAGGGCTTACAGGGTTGATTAGCATATATGTCACATAGCCAACAAAAGCTAAAACCAATACTCCAATTATTTTTAAAACATTTTTCATTTTATATTATTTTAATTGTTATTTGTTAAATTTTTCAAGATACTTGCCAATCATGTCAAACTCAATGTTGACTATATCTCCTTCTTTAAGTTTTTTAAACTGGGTGTTTTCATAGGTGTATGGAATAATCGTAACCTTGAAGGTGTTTTCTGCAACGTCAAAAACCGTAAGGCTAACACCATTAATACAAATTGACCCTTTTTCGATTAAAAGCATCTCATTTTTTATATCAAATTCAAATTTGTAAATCCAACTTCCATCATTGACAGAGACACCTATACACTTTGCAACACCATCCACATGTCCTTGAACTAGATGCCCGTCTAACCGCTCCCCAAGCTTCATGGCACGCTCGAGGTTGACAAGGTCATCAACTGAAAAACTTCCAAGAGATGATTTTTCTAAAGTTTCTTTAACTGCTGTCACAGTATGAGTATTATTTGTCGTTTCAGTTACTGTTAAGCAAACCCCATTGTGTGAAACACTTTGATCAATTTTAAGCTCATTACTTATTTCGCTTTCAATTGTGAAATCAATATTTCCACGATCAACTTTAACATTTGTAACTTTTCCTAAACTTTCTATAATTCCCGTAAACATTATCTCTGTTTAATTTGATAAATTTACAGAAATATTAGGATATAGCTAAAATCAAATTGAAAGATCAAAAAAACAATATCAAAGTAGGGTTTACAACAGGCGACATGAATGGTGTTGGGCCTGAGATTCTTTTGAGGTCTCTTGAGAATAATGAGCTGCTATCTATATGTACACCAGTCATTTACGGGTCAGTAAGAAGCTTAAGTTACACTTTGAATCATTTGGGTTTTGACATTTCATTTAACAAAATAAATTCTGCTGACAAATCTAAAGAAGGTAAAATCAACGTGGTTGACAATTTTAAAAACCCACCCGAAATTTTATTTGGAGCTTTAAATAAAGAGGTGGGACATGCTGCTTTTGAGTCGATAAAAAAGGGAGTTAAGGATTTAAAAGAGGGTAAAATAGATGTTCTAGTAACCCCTCCTATTAATAAAG
>CAZJXE010000260.1:0-1729 GCA_964549835.1 uncultured Weeksellaceae bacterium | reverse complement strand
TTTGAACCATTTGATGCAGAAAAATATTCAATTCATTATACAGACGGAAGTGTTGAACCTTTAACATCAGATCAAGTATCGATTACAAATGGTGGAAATAATATTTCATTTAATGGATTATCTAAATCTTCTGGTAATGCAACAGTTAATGTAACTCTTAAAAAATTAGGAGTAACAAGTAAATCTAAAGATTATCTAAGAAGTCAAACACTTGAAGTAACAAGAACTCAAGGAGTTTCTACACTTAATAGTTCATTAACTTCTAGTGCTGCTTATGGATTAAGAGTTGAAGATGAAGAAATATCATTAAATGTTCCTGATGTAGTAAAGATTATTGCTGTATTTGAATCTAAAAATACTGCGACACCTGTTTTAGATAAACTAACATTTGTTTCAGGTCTAGGATTAGATACAAATACTATAGTTGGTGAGAAAATAAAGGGTCAAGATAGTCGTGCAATAGGTCAAATTGTAAGTCGCACTGCAAACACTGTTGATTTTGTATATTTAAATGATAGTGTATTTACAATTGGTGAAGTTGTTAAATTTGAGGAATCTGCAGTTGAAAGTATTCTACAAGGTGTAACAGTTGGTAATTTTGTTGATAGAACAAGCAATTACACATTAGACAAAGGGCATAAAGAACAATATTGCGATTACTCAAAAATAGTAAGAAATTCTAAGTCTGCAATACCATCTAAAAAACTCTTAATTGTATTTGATAAGTATCAAGTTGCAAGTGGAAATACTGGTGATTTGTTCACTGTGAATTCTTATACTAAAGAAAGATATACAAATGATATTCCATTTTTACCATCTGGCACAGCAGCATCGGATGTTCTTGATTATCGTCCTAGAGTAGCAACATTTACTCCATCTGGAGATAAATCACCATTTGCATTTACAAGTAGATCCTTTGAATCAACAAATCCATTTGTAATCACTCCAAATGAAAGTTCATTACTTGGATATAGTTTCTATCTTGGTAGAATCGATAAGTTAGTAATTAATAAGAGTGGTTTTGTTCAGATTTATAAAGGCGAATCTTCAGAGAATCCTGCTCCACCATCTAATATAAGTGATGCAATGGAAATCGCAGAGATTGATTTACCACCATATCTCTATAATCCTACAACTGAACCTCAAATCAGATTGCGTGATAATCGTAGATTTACGATGCGTGACATTGGTGCACTTGAAAAGAGAATTGAAAATCTAGAAACATTAACATCATTAAGTGCTCTTGAGTTAGATACAAAAGCATTCCAAGTTAAAGATGCCGACGGATTAAACAGATTTAAGACTGGATTTGTTGTAAATGATTTTAAAGATAGATCATTTATTAATTTTGATGTTGAAGGTGGTTCAAGTTGTGATGTTGATGTAGTAAACAAAGAACTTATCAGTGCAGTTGATTTCTGGTCAATGAATCCCGAACTTGCATTAGATACAGGAATTGATATTTCATCTGCAGATGTTAACTCAAACTTACAGTTATTAGATCCTAATTGCCAGAAAACTGGTGATTTAATCACATTAAAATATTCAGAAGTAGATTGGATAGAAAATCCACACGCAACAGACGCTGTAAATGTAAACCCATTTAATGTATTAGTATTTTCAGGAAATGTTAAATTAGATCCTCCATCAGATAACTGGTCAAGAACAATCTATATTAATAATAATAGAACTGAATCTACTGGTGCAAGATGGGTTGAAAGTTCAAACA
>CAZJXE010000259.1:0-1734 GCA_964549835.1 uncultured Weeksellaceae bacterium | reverse complement strand
TACAACAAAAAAGTAGAAATACAGTTCAATTTATTGTTTCTTAAATTGACATATTTGCCAACTATTTTAGATTAATTCTTTAATTATTTTCTCTGATAATATTTTAGCTATTTTATAATAACTTTCATGAGTCCATCCAGCAATGTGTGGAGTTAGAATTGTTTTATTTGAATTTAGTAAAAACTTTAAATTTTCATCATCTTTTTTTATATCTTCAAATGAATTTTTTTCAAATTCAAAAACATCTAAACATGCGCCAATTATTTTCTCATCTTTTATGGCACTAACTAATTCATTAGTATTTACGCATTTTCCTCTTGATGTATTTATTAAGTAAAAAGGTTTTTTAACTTTATTAATAAAAGCTTTATTTACTAAGTACTCTGTTTCATTTGAAAGTGGAATATGTAGACTTATAAAATCCGATTCATTAAATATTTTTTCCATACTACTTTTAAAAGGATAATCTGCTTTATACTTATCATACACAAGTATATTAACATTAAAGTTTTTTAGTAGATTTACAAGTGCACTACCAGTATTTCCACAACCTATAATTCCAAAAGTTTTTGACGACAATTCAACTCCTCTATTTTTTTCTCTTAGCCACTCTCCATTTCTAAGCTGATAGTCAGCCAGGTTTATTTTATTCATTAAGTTTAAAATCATAGCTAATGCGTGCTCTGCAACAGCTTGTTTATTTCCTTCACCAGCATTTATGCACTTTATTTTTTTTTGTTTTGCATACTCAACATCAATATTTTCAAGTCCTGAGCCAGCTCTTGCAATAAATTTTAGATTTTTTCCAAAATCAATAAATTTTTTGTCAATTTTTAATCTACTTCTAACAATAATTCCATCATAATTTTCAATTATTTCTTCAATTTGTTTTTTTGTCTTTGAAAACTCTTCATGACAGATAAAACCATTTTTACTAAGTTCATCAGTAAGATAATGGTGCGTTGAATCTAGAAAAAGTACTTTCATATCAAGCTGTTTTGACATTTTTAGTAATTACTATAAAATCTTCTACTGATAAGTTTTCAGCTCTTAATTTCATTAATGAGACTAAGTTTTTTTCTTCTTTAAAATTAAAATTCTTTAAAGCATTTTTGATTGTTTTTCTGCGTTGATTATATGCAGATTTTACAATTGTTTTAAATAATTTGGGGTTACAGTCTAATTTTTCACGTGAATTTCTAGTAATTTTAATAACTCCAGACTTAACTTTTGGGGGAGGTGAAAATTCTTTTTCATCTACAGAAAAACAATATTTTACTTTATAAAATGTTTGAATTAATATGCTTAAAATTCCTTTTTTTCTTCCATTTTCACATACTACTCTTTCAGCAACTTCTTTTTGAAACATGCCAACTAGTTCATTTATTTTGTCTTTATTTTCATAAACTTTAAACAATATTTGAGATGAAATGTTATATGGGAAATTGCCAACAATTGAGATTTTTTTAGTGAAGATTTGATTTAGGTTAAGTTTTAAAAAATCATCATAAATTATTTTATTTTTCAGTTTAGGATATTTTTTTTTTAAATAGTTTACAGATTCTAAATCTATTTCAACAACTTTTAAACGTATTTTTTTTTGTAAAAGATATTCTGTTAAAATCCCCATTCCTGGACCTATTTCTAAAATCTCTTTTTCTTCATTTTCAGCAATTAATTCTGAAATACTTTCAGCAATTAATTTATTTATTAGAAAGTGTTGACCAAGATGTT
>CAZJXE010000258.1:0-1735 GCA_964549835.1 uncultured Weeksellaceae bacterium | reverse complement strand
ATTACATTATTAGTGATACCACTTATTTAAATAGACCTTGTTATATATTTACTGTTAAAGTAAAAGATAATTTATCAAAAAAAGATAGAGAAAAAGCATTGATTAGAAAAGTTTTATCATATTTTGATAAGGAAAATTTTAAAGTAATATATAGAGAATATAAGTTTGTTTATAAAAATTGGCTGATTGATTTAGATATGGATGTTATTGTCAATCTTGATTATGTAAAAAATGTTCATGTTCCTATAAAAATTCATTATAATGGATTTTGGAAAGTATTGTTTTTTAAAAAAGAAAAGGCTGATTTTAATTTAGAACTTTATAATTATAAAATAAAATAGGAGTTTTAGCATTGTAAAATATTTATAAAAATGTTTTGCAGTAAGGAAAAACAGCTTAAATTTGCCGACTAAATAAGAATAAATTAAAAGTTATGCCAAAAAGAACGTTTCAACCATCAAACAGAAAAAGAAAAAATAAGCATGGTTTTATGGATCGTATGTCTACAGCAGATGGTCAAAAAGTGATTTCTAGAAGAAGAGCAAAGGGGAGAAAGAGACTGACTGTGTCTGATGAAATGGGTCATAAATAAAATGTATTCTATTACAGAAATATAAGTGTTGCTTTTGCAACACTTTTTTTTTGATTTTTTTTAACAACTTTTGAAAACTTTAGTTTTAGCAAACACGTTCAATTAACAAAAAATGTAAATTCGCATTAATCAAAAAAATTATGCCAAAAAATAACGATATAAAAAAAATTTTAATAATAGGAAGCGGACCTATTGTAATAGGACAAGCATGTGAGTTTGATTACTCTGGCTCACAAGCTGCAAGATCTTTAAGAGATGAGGGTATTGAGGTTTCTCTAATCAACTCAAATCCAGCCACAATTATGACCGACAAAGTTGTCGCTGACCATGTTTATTTAAAGCCTTTAACACCAAAATCAATTATTGAAATTTTAGAAGAAAGAGAAATAGATGCTGTTCTTCCAACTATGGGAGGACAAACTGCATTGAATTTATGTATTGAAGTTGATGAAAAAGGAATATGGAAAAAATATAATGTAGATATAATTGGTGTTGATATTGATGCTATTCATATCACAGAAGACAGGGAACAGTTTAGAAAATTAATGAACGAAATTGATATTCCTGTTGCACCAGCTAAAATTGCAACATCATTTCTTCAAGGTAAAGAAATTGCTCAGGAACTAGGTTTCCCACTTGTAATAAGACCTTCTTTTACTTTGGGAGGAAGTGGAGCATCTTTTGTACACACTAAGCAGGAATTTGAAGATCTTTTATCAAAAGGATTACATGCATCTCCAATTCATGAGGTTTTAATTGACAAGGCTGTTGTTGGATGGAAAGAATATGAACTTGAGTTACTTCGTGATGATAATGATAATGTGATTATTATTTGTAATATAGAGAATCTTGACCCAATGGGAATACACACTGGAGATTCTATTACAATAGCTCCATCAATGACGCTATCTGACTCTGCTTATCAAAGAATGAGAACAATGGCTATTAAAATGATGCGTTCAATTGGAGAATTTGCAGGTGGATGTAATGTGCAATTTGCTGTAAGTCCAGATGAAAAGGAAGATATTATAGCGATTGAGATTAACCCAAGGGTTTCTAGGTCTTCTGCTTTAGCATCTAAGGCAACTGGATATCCAATTGCTAAGATTGCTTCTAAGCTTGCTATTGGATATACTTTAGATG
>CAZJXE010000257.1:0-1736 GCA_964549835.1 uncultured Weeksellaceae bacterium | reverse complement strand
GATAATGATTTTATAAGAAAACTTATAAAACACATTATTAATTTTAAATATCATGGTACTTATTTCATAAATTTGTAAAAAAATATACAAATGAGAAAACATATTTTACCTCTTTATTTAATCTCTATAATTCTTTTTTCTTGTGGAGAATCAAATGAAAACTCAGATAGTAGAGTTTTTTTAAACTTTAATCATCACTGCGACAATAATGAACTTTCTAATAATGCTTTAATTCATACAAATGAAGCTGGAGAAAGTTATAATGTTCAAACATTAAAATATATATTGACCGATATTAAGTTAATTCCAAATGAAAAAGATCATGATGAAATCATTTTAAAAGATATACATTTTGTAGATTTTAATGATCCATCAACTATGTTTTTAGAAAGTGAAATTATAGAAAATGGGTCTTACAACCTTTCATTTAGGTTTGGTTTAGATGGAAACACAAATATTGCAAATAGTTTCACTAATGAAACTTTTCACGCCTCTATGTTTTGGCCTCCAATGATTGATTCAATGGGAATGGAAATGGGTGGTGGTTATCACTATATGAAGTTAGAAGGAGCATTTAATAATGATTCTACTTTTTACAATACTCATACTGGTCCAACTATGGGTATGGATCATTCATTTTTAGTCAATTTTAATATGTTTGATATTAATATCAATAATTCCACCGAAAACTTAGAATATTCAATAGAAATGAATATAAATAATTGGTATGAAAATCCAAATACTGTTAATCTTGCTCCTATGATTATGATGAATATGACAAAACAAATGCAATTAATGTCAAATGGAATGACTGATGTATTTACTATTGAGGGAATATTAGATTAAAATGAGAACTGGAGTTTATTTATTTGTTATATCTGTACTCCTATTTTCCTGCAAAAAAGATTTAATAATAATAGAAGGTTGTACAGACCCTACAGCATTAAATTGGAGTGCCAGTGCAACTTATGATAATGGCAGTTGTAATTATGATTCCAATTACGTTTTTCAACCAACACCATATATTATTAATACACCTTATGGCTTCCCTGACATGATTATTCCCTTTAATAATCCATTAACTATTGAAGGAGTTGAACTTGGAAAAAAATTATTTAATGACCCTATTTTAAGTGCAGATAATAGCCTTTCATGTTCTGGTTGTCATATTCAAAATAATTCATTCACTAATACTACTCAATACAGTACAGGCATAGACAATATTGAAGGATTTAGAAATGCTAGCGCTTTAATCAATTTGGGATGGAATACATCCTTCAATTGGGATGGAAGTACTAATACTTTAGAAGAGCAAGCCTTTGAACCAGTTACAAACCCAATAGAAATGCATGATAGCTGGATAAATGTTGAAAATAAACTTAATAATGATAGTACTTACAAAAGTTTATTTAAAAGAGCATTTAATATTGATTACATTGATTCAAATAGTGTGGTCAAAGCTATTGCACAATTTGAAAGAACATTAATTTCAGTTAATTCAAAATATGACAAATGGGTAAGACAAGAACTACAACTTAACCCATCAGAACTTAATGGATTTGTAATTTTTAACTCAGAAAAAGGTGATTGTTTTCATTGTCATGGGACCGAAATGTTTATGGATAATCTTTTTCATAATAACGGTCTTGATTCTGAAAATTTTTCTGATCTTGGATTGTTTAATATTACAGATGATCCTCTAGATATTGCAAAGTTTAAAACTCCAACACTAAGAA
>CAZJXE010000256.1:0-1747 GCA_964549835.1 uncultured Weeksellaceae bacterium | reverse complement strand
TTGAGTAGTTGAAAAAATTAAGTAAGTCTTTTTCTTTTTCTAAAATAGAATTGATCTTTTTAACTTGATCTTTAGATAATGAATTAATACTGTCTTGATTTAAATTAGTTATTCTCATCTCTTTTTTCATATGCATATTGTGTGCATTAAATTTTAGATTTATATTAATGTCACTTAAAGAAGGAAGAAAATCAATGATCTTTTCTTTTGTTTTATTAGCATCATTTGTTAACTCTTCATAGCTAATAAGAAGCGTGTTATTTAATTTTTCCAGATTATTTTTTTGAAACTTTAAATAAGAAATATATTTTTTAGTAGCCTCTAATAAATCTGTTTGGTATCTTCTAACATTACTTTGTATTTGAGCATAAGGGTCTCTGATTAAGCAGAGATATTTACTATCTTGAAATACTTTGTCAATTTTTTCTGCTCTACAGATATTTGGTGGGCTTTTTTCTAATAAAATATCTTTTGATCTGTCCCAATATTTATGCCAGATATTTTTAATTAATTTCCAGTCAATTTCTTTATATGGATCCCAGCGATCATCATTAAATAATAGTTTATGAGCTAAGGGAAGATGCTGTCCTTCTCTCAAACCAATATTATTGTTGCAGCTAACTTGATTTGAAGTAGAAATTATTTCTGTTAAAAGAGTTGATCCACAAAATGGAGGACTTAGTATAAATAAATATTGATTTTTCTTTTTAGCAAAGAATAGATTTTTAATTGAAATTTTTTTTGAAACAGAAAAAAAATAAATCTTTCTCTTTTTAGAATCAAGCTTGTTGACATAATTCATACTTCAAAAGTACAAAACCTTTTTTTAGATTAATTTTTATAAATTTATGGCAAACAACTTTAAAAAACACAATATGCAGAAAACAATACTATTTTTAATTTTTTCATTCTTTGCTTCATTTACTTATTCTCAAATTACAGTTACAAATTCTGATATTATGATTGTAGGAGACGAATACTATGTTGGTAATGATGCTAATCCATCTGTAATTTTAGGAACACCTGGAGGTAATAAGAATTGGAATTTTTCTTTTTTAGTTCCAGTTAATCAACAAGGATCTTTAGATCAAGATACAATTACTATTGTTTCGCCTTCAGTTACACCCTATGCTAGTTCGTATCCAAATGCAGACCTATGCATGATAGATGAAGAAGATGGTTGGTCTGGAACAACAATTAACTATACTTATATGAATAAAGATAATACAGGACTATATATAGTGGGAGAATCAGATGTAGTTTTGCCTGCTCCAACTATGTTCATGCCATTTCCATTGACCTATGGAGCTACACATGTTGATGGCCCTACTGCTACTGAAGATCAAATGTATTATGGTCCGACTTTAGATTGGTATTTTCCTGATACTTTAGCTCCTTTATTTTCTGGAGGTACTTGTCATACTATTGATTCTGCTTTAGTTTCGGCTCAAATTACTAATTCATTTGAAGTAGATGCATGGGGAACAGCTACAATGCCTGATGGAAACGATTATGATGCTTTAAGAGTTTTAGTAGAACAAGATTATTCTTATACTATTCAAATTTATTGTTCAGATACTTTAACTGGTACAGGTTCTGGCTGGTTTGCTGGTGGTGGTGACTCAGATATTTCTAATGAAATTCATTTTATGTCTAATCATCCTGATATAAGATATTCTTTAGTAACATTGGATATGGATTCAGCTTTTATTGAGGGAGCATCATTTTTAAATGGATCTTCTTTATC
>CAZJXE010000255.1:0-1747 GCA_964549835.1 uncultured Weeksellaceae bacterium | reverse complement strand
ATCATAAATAATGTTTAGATCACACAACCTTGGAGAATTAACTTTATCAGACATCAATAAAGAGGTAACTTTATGTGGATGGGTGTATAAAACAAGGGATCTCGGTGGGATGACTTTTGTTGACTTGCGTGATAGATACGGAATAACTCAACTTGCTTTTAACCTTGAAACAAATAAAAAGCTGTGCTTAGATGCTCGAAGTTTAGGAAGGGAATATGTTGTTCAAATTTCAGGTAAAGTAATTGAAAGAAGCTCCAAAAATTTAAATCTACCAACTGGAGAAATTGAAATAGATGTTGATCAATTAAATATTTTAAATAAATCTAAAACTCCGCCATTTACAATTGAAAATGATACAGATGGTGGTGATGAGCTTAGAATGAAATATAGATATTTAGATATAAGGAGAGATGAAATAAAAAATAATCTTTTATTAAGAAATAAGCTTTCATTAGAGACTAGAAAATACTTAAACAATATAGATTTTATTGAAGTAGAAACTCCGTATCTAATAAAGTCAACACCAGAGGGAGCGCGAGATTTCATTGTACCCTCAAGAATGAACTTAGGCCAATTTTATGCTCTTCCTCAATCCCCTCAAACATTCAAACAACTACTTATGGTAGGTGGGATGGATAAGTATTATCAAATTGTGAAGTGTTTTAGGGATGAGGATTTACGAGCTGATAGGCAGCCCGAATTTACTCAAATAGATTGTGAAATGTCATTTGTAAATCAAGAAGAGATTTTAAATACTTTTGAAGGATTAACAAAGCATCTTATAAAAGAAATAACAGGAGTAAGTACTGAAAAATTTCCAAGATTGACATATGACGATGCTCTTATGCTTTACGGTACCGATAAGCCTGATATTAGGTTTGATATGAAATTTGTAGACATCTCAGACTTGACAAAAGAAAAAGGTTTTCAAGTTTTTGATAATGCAGAAATTGTTTTAGCAATAAAGGTTGAAGGTTGTGCAGATTACTCAAGAAAAGACCTTGATAAATTAATAGACTATGTAAAAACTCCTCAAGTTGGAGCTAATGGTCTTATATATTGTAAATTCAATATTGACGGAAGCTCTAAATCAAGTGTAGATAAGTTTTTTGATGACAAATCAAAAAATCTTTGGTTTGAAAAGTGTAGGTGCAAAGAAGGTGATTTACTTTTAATTATGTCTGGTGAAAAAGAAAAAACAAGAAAAGCGTTAGGGGTACTTAGGTTAAAATTAGCCGAAGACCTTGGATTAAGAAAACCTGATGAATTTGCACCACTATGGGTGGTTGATTTTCCTTTGCTGGAATGGGACGATGAGTCTAATAGGTTCCATGCTATGCATCATCCATTTACAGCTCCCAAAACAGAAGACTTTTCAAAAATTGAAACTGAACCGAAAGCTGTTAGAGCAAATGCATATGACCTTGTACTAAATGGAAATGAAATTGGAGGGGGATCTATTAGAATACATGATAAAGAGCTACAAAAAATTATGTTTCATCATCTTGGCTTTTCTGAATCAGAGGCCAAAGATCAATTTGGGTTTTTAATGGATGCTTTTGAATATGGTGCTCCACCACATGGAGGGATTGCATTTGGATTTGACAGACTGTGTGCAATTCTTGGAGGAGAAGAATCAATTCGTGACTTTATAGCTTTCCCAAAAAATAATTCTGGAAGAGATGTGATGATAGACTCACCATCACAAATAGATAAAAATCAACTTAATGAGCTAAATATCAAAATC
>CAZJXE010000254.1:0-1753 GCA_964549835.1 uncultured Weeksellaceae bacterium | reverse complement strand
AAAGACCAATATAATATGAATTAACAATTGCTATATCACCAACATTTGCTGAAATTGCTCTTACCTGATCACGATCATTTCCTTTTGGATCTCGAGCAAAATTACTCACTATCATATTTGCCCAATTCAAAGCGTAATCCTCTCCTTTATGAGCAACAATTGAAGACATTAATGCTTGATTATATGAATTTGTAGAAGTTCTAACTAGCAATCTATTTTTCCATTTAGAATTTGTAAGATCGTCATAAGTTGATAAATCTGATGGATCAACTCTGTCTTTATGATATACAACAACTCGAGATCTATAAGTTATTGGTAACCAAAAATTATTTACATCAATTAACTTGGGATTAATATCTTGACAAAATTCATTAGTACTAATATTTTGCAATAACCCTTCATTTGCTGCTTTATATAATTTACCAGCATCAACTGTAATAATTAAATCAGCTGGACCATTTTTACCTTCAGTTTTAATTCTTTCAATTAACTCATCTGCACTTGCTTTTACAACATTTACTTTTATGCCATAATCTTTTTCAAAAGATTCAAATAAATCCTTGTCAACCTGATAATGTCTTTTAGTATATACATTTACAACATCACTATCTTTTTTAGAATTTGTACAACCAAAAAAAGTTAAAATTGTTAGCAATAGTACTAGTATTTTCCTCATTTCTTTTTCTTTTTGACAAAGATATGTTTTATTTAGATTTATTTTAAATAAGAACAATTTTTATTTAAATTTGCTATCTTAAAATTTAACAATGAATAAATTAATTCTATTACTTTCAATAATACTTATAAATAATGCCTTTGCAATCAATCCTGAATTAGTTATTGGTGAAGAAAGAGTTGAACCTGGCATAGTTTTCATTTTTGAAGGTGCAATTAAAGATCATGTAATGCCTATGTCTATGCATTTAGCAGAAAATGAAACGCATGTTCATATTGAAGCAAGAGTAAACTGGGATTCAAAAAATGTTCCCAAAGGTACTCCTAAAATGGGTTTTGTCCCTTATCTATATATTAATGCAAAAGTAATTAATGAAAAAACAGGACTTAGCACATTTATAGACTTAGTCCCTCACATTAATTTAGTAGATAATTTTCATTATGCTAGAAATATGTCTTTGCCTGGAAAAATTGATGATTTATACACTGTTATATTTAATGTAATTCCTCCAACAAATATGGATTTATCATTACACAAAGACTGGTCTATTAATTATAGCAACTCTCTTTTCAAACAAACAAGTTTTAAATATAAATCTGTGGACTTTAAAGAAATAGCTGAATCCTCAAGAAAATAATACTACAAAAAAAAGGGCTAATTTTCATTAGCCCTTTTTTGATTTTAGTGATCGTGATTGGCATGCTCCTCACAATGAACGTCATCACCAGGAATTAATCCAGGAGAAAGCGTATAAGTACTATCTTGATCAGTATAAGTTACTGCATTTTCTAAATTATATCCAGCACTTTCAACGTCTTGAAGATCATTACCACAAAATTCTCCAATTTCATGTTGTGCAACCTCTACACCTGCAGCATTGTATAATGCAATATGGCACTCATGACAATCATCTGAAGAAGAACAAGAAGTCATTAAAAAGAAAGCACATAGAAATATAGTAGATAATAAATTGATATTTTTCATTTTTAAATTTATAAAGTATTAATACTGACACCTTTTTTTAGGTGTTTCGCTTCATGAAAGCTCATCAGAGTATTTTTAAAATTCATATTTCAA
>CAZJXE010000253.1:0-1755 GCA_964549835.1 uncultured Weeksellaceae bacterium | reverse complement strand
GGGAATGATCCATATGTTGTTGATTGGGGAAGTGTTGATACAAATAATTTATATGCTGGTTTTTATAGCTATACAATTGTTGATTCAAATGGATGTATTTTAAATGATTCTGTTGAAGTTTTGCAAGAAGATCAGATCACATTTACTTTAAATCAACAAAACATTCAATGTTTTGGAGACAGTACAGGATATATTGAGGTGAATATGCAATTAAATAGTGGCATGCCTCCATATACATTTTTTTGGACTGGAGCTAATGGATTTATTTCCACAAATGAAGATATATATAATTTAACTGCAGGCTTATATTCTTTAACAGTTACAGATGCAAACTCATGTTTTGTCGATACAACTATTGAATTGATTGAGCCTGTAAATATTCCTCAAAATAATAATTATGTAACTTCAAATTATAATGGATTTGACATTTCATGTACGGGATTTAATGACGGATGGATAGATTTAGATATTTCGGGAGGGTATGGTCCATTTACCTATTTATGGTCTAATCAATTTGTATTAGATTCAATATTTTCTTTAACAGCGGGAATTTATACAGTTACTATTACAGACAGTTTAGGTTGTTTGAGTGACATTCAAATAACGTTAGAAGAACCTCAAAATCTAACTTCAAATCTATTGCTTACTAGTGATTATAGCGGATTTTCAATAAGTTGTTATGGTCAAAATGATGGTTCTGTATCAGTTACTCCTTCTGGAGGAGTAACTCCATATTCTATTTTTTGGAATGGGTCATTAGCAGCAACAAATTTTACAACATGGACTTTAGACTCTATATTAGCTGGTCTTTACAGTGTGGAGATAGTAGATGCTAATAGCTGTGTATTTAGTGATTCGATTTTATTAATTCAGCCAGATTCTTTAGATATGACAGTTCTTGAATACACAGATACTTGTAGTAGAGGAGTAGGTAAAGCATCAGTAAATATTACAGGTGGAGTAAGCCCATTTACTTATTTATGGAGCAATGGTGCCAGCACTTCATCTTTTGATGACTTTTATGAGGGAAACTATACCATTAGTGTCATTGATAATAATTCATGTGAAATTGCTGATTCAGTAAACATTGGAAATATACCAAGTCCCATTATTGATTTTAGAATTTTATCTGAATGGGAAAGATTATATGAACAGATAGATGATCCAATAATGTTTATTGATATAACAAATTTAAATGGTCATGAAATTATTTCTTGGCAATGGGATTTTGGAGATGGATACTATGATTATGATTCTGTTGTTTATCACTCCTATTCCGATACTGGCACATATGACGTTACTTTTGTAATAACGACTTTGTTTAATTGTCAGGATACACTCATAAAACAAGTTAAAATTACTGATTATAGTATTTTTATTCCTAATGCATTTACTCCATTTTCTACTGATGATGAGTTGAATAATATTTTTAAAGCTTACGGTTCAGGAATAGAAGAATTTAAAATGATAATTTTTAATCGTTGGGGTCAACAAATTTTTATTAGTAATTCTATCGATAATGGCTGGGATGGAAAATCAATGCAAAATGGAAATCAAGTACCTGCAGGGATTTATATGTATACTATAGATTTAGTTAATATATATGGTCAGGATTATAAATATCAAGGTCAAGTCAAATTAATTCGATAATAAAGACTGACAATTTTTCATTTTAATTTTATTTTTGTCATATTATTTTCTAATGGCATAGATATTGCACATTAGTAAATAAAAGTTAAAAAATTAAACAAATGA
>CAZJXE010000252.1:0-1759 GCA_964549835.1 uncultured Weeksellaceae bacterium | reverse complement strand
ACAAATGCAATATCTCTTGAAAAAATCTGATTGTAATTTTCAATTATTTCTGGCCTAATAACATTAACATTATACTTTTCTAAAACATGTAAAAAACCACTTAATTCTTCAATCAGATCTTTTTCAATTGGAAAAGTTCCATTTATAACATTTTCTTTTGATTTTGGATCATAGCATTCTTCAATTTGAGGTGTTCCTCCAAAACTATTTGCAACTCCTAAAATTACTTTAGTTAATGAGCCATATTCGTTATTTATATTTAATGATGACATATCAAGTACAAATTTAACAAAGCTAAAAACTAAAGCTTATAAATTATTAACAATTTAATGGTAAAACAATAGTTATATATAAGCATGCAGTAGATCTCGATTTGTATTTTTGATATCTATATTATAATGAAGAAAAAATTTAAATTAAAAACGAGCAACAACAAATTTTTTGAAAAACTAAAGGCTCCATTTGTTAATAGAAATAATCAAATAATATTAGCCAGCCTTCTGGTTCTTTTTTCTTTTTATCTTGTAATTGCTTTTACTTCCTTCTTTATAAACTGGCAAGCTGATAACAGCATTGTCTTAGATAATAACTTTACAAATATTATAACAAACAATGAAATAAAAAATTCATTGGGAGGTCTAGGCGCATATCTTTCTCACACATTAATTTACAGACTTTTTGGAATTTCTGCATACTTAATTTTTGCTTTTACTTTATTGCTTGGACTAAAAATTTTTGGATTAAAAAGAATTTCTATTTCTAATATTTTATTTCATGTTCTTCTTGCATTAATTTATGTTCCAGTTTTTATTTTCCACTTTTATGAAAATGCTTTACTTTCCGGTGGCTTGGGAATTCAAACTCAAAGCCTTTGTAAAAATGCTCTAGGTGACATTGGAACAACTTTATTATTATTAACTGTTCTGTTAATTTACCTTCCTCTTACTTTAAACATCAAATTTAAAGAGGTAACTAATTTTATTAATTTAATAAGCTCAAAGCTAAAAAGTATAAAACCTGAAAAAAAGGATGATAAGCCTGTTGAAGTAAATGAAATAAAAATTGAAGATTCTATTGAAAACATACCAAAAAGTGAAGTAACATTAGCTGAAAAAGAAGACGATCCAATTGCAGATAATTCAGCTAAAGAAATTAAAACTGATGAACAAGAAAAAGAAAATGATATTGCTATTGAAATAAATGCTACTGATAATGAAGAAAAATTAAGTGAAGAAGAAATTAAAAGAAAATTAAAAGAACTAGGTGATTATGACCCAACTCTTGAACTTTCGTCTTACAAAATGCCTGGCATTGATCTACTAAATGATTATGGTGGTAGTGAAATTAAAATTGACAAAGATGATCTTGAGGACAAAAAAAATAAAATTGTTGAAACACTCGGACATTATAAAATTGGGATTTCTTCAATCAGTGCCACAGTAGGACCAACAATAACATTATATGAGATTGTTCCAGAAGCTGGAGTAAGAATATCTAAAATCAAAAATTTAGAAGATGATATAGCTTTAAGTCTTTCTGCTGAAGGAATTAGAATTATCGCTCCAATTCCTGGCAAAGGGACAATTGGAATTGAAGTTCCAAACAAAACAAAAAATACCGTTTCAATGCTTGAGGTACTATCTTCTGAAAAATTTCAGAATAATGATATGGCTCTACCAATTGCCTTTGGTAAGACTATATCCAATGAAACGTATTTAGTTGATTTAGCAAAAATGCCTCATCTTTTGATGGCTGGAGC
>CAZJXE010000251.1:0-1759 GCA_964549835.1 uncultured Weeksellaceae bacterium | reverse complement strand
CTAACGGGGGTGTTGCATCTGCTCTAGTTTCACTTCCTTTAAGATATATGCATACAACTGTAGAATCTGTTAGCATTAAGGATGTAGAGAGTGTAATTTTTTTAATTTATAATATTTTACAAAAGATTAAAAACAATCAAGATTTTAGATATTTAAAATAAAACTTATTTCTTAGTCCTTTATACTCTTGTCCATCTTCCGCTTTCTACAAGAGGTTTTGCTTTTTTCCATTTTAATTCTCTAGTTTCTGTGCCATTTGTAATGGTAACTTTTTCATTTCTTCCGGCTTTTTGCTCAACACGCACAGGTTCTATTTTTTGTTGTTTTTGTTCTTGAGGATTGTTATTAGTTGTATTCTCTGGACGACTAGTTTGTAGGTTTTTATTTGAATTATTATTTCTTTCTTCTGTTATTTGTTCAGATGAATTAGGTAGGCCTGATTTTAGTAAAAATGACACAATCTCTTTATTAATTTTGTCAATTAACTCCTTAAATAAATTAAATGACTCAAATTTATATATTAATAGAGGGTCTTTTTGTTCATAAACTGCATTTTGAACTGATTGTTTAAGGTCATCCATTTCTCTTAAGTGATCTTTCCAAATATTATCAATTATTGCTAATGTCACGCTTTTTTCAATAGACTCTGGTATATTATTACCTTCAGAATCAACAGCTTCTTTTAGATTGGTGACTACTTGAAGTGTTTTCATCCCATCTGTAAATGGAATTACAATATTTTCATATGTTGCTCCTTGTTTTTCAAAAACATCTTTGATTACAGGATATGCTTGTTTAGCAATAGTTGTTGATTTAACTTGATAGTTCTCATAGCATTTTTTAAAAGTTGTATTTGTTAGCTCTTCAACTTCTAAATCTTTAAATTCTTCTTCATTAAAAGGACTATTAATTGATAATAGTCTTATTAGATCTAGTTTATAAGACTCAAAATCTTTAGATACATGGTTTTCATTAACTATGGCTTCACATGTGTCATAAATGCTATTAGATATATCAAGAGAAATTCTATCTCCGTGTAGAGCATTTCTTCTTTTTTTATAAATAACTTCTCTTTGCTGATTCATTACATCATCGTATTCCAATAATCTTTTTCTTATTCCAAAGTTGTTTTCTTCAACTTTTTTCTGAGCTCTTTCTATAGACTTACTTACCATTGAATGCTGAATTACTTCACCCTCTTCTAGACCCATTCTATCCATTAATTTAGCAATTCTATCAGAACCAAAAAGCCTCATTAAATTATCTTCTAATGATACATAGAATTGAGATGACCCGGGATCTCCTTGTCTTCCAGCCCTTCCTCTTAATTGTCTATCAACTCTTCTTGAATCATGTCTTTCAGTTCCAATAATTGCTAGCCCTCCAGCTTCTTTTACCTCATTAGAAAGTTTGATATCTGTTCCTCTACCTGCCATATTTGTAGCTATTGTCACCGCACTTTTTTTGCCTGCCTCTGCAACAATATCTGCTTCTCTTTGATGAAGTTTTGCATTTAATACATTGTGCTTGATTCCACGTTTTCTTAAAATAGTACTTAATAGTTCAGATATTTCTACAGAAGTAGTTCCAACAAGAATTGGCCTTCCTTGTTTAGACATTTGGTCAATATCTTCAATAACGGCATTATACTTTTCTCTATTTGTTTTGTAAACTAAATCATTTTTATCATCTCTTTGAATAGGCCTGTTGGTTGGTATAGACACAACATCTAATTTGTAAATCTCCCAAAATTCTCCTG
>CAZJXE010000250.1:0-1768 GCA_964549835.1 uncultured Weeksellaceae bacterium | reverse complement strand
GGCTTAACTAGTCTTTTAGCTGTATATAAATTAAAAATCAATAATTAATTATCTATTTTTGCATCATGGAATGGATGAATAAATTAAAATTGAAGTGGGGAATAGAAAGTAACTTTCAAATTATTTTAATTTTAATTGTTTTTGCTATAACTGGCTCATTATCTTTAGTAGTTAGCGATCCTATGCTAAATTTTATTGGTTTAGAGAAGGAAAATGTTAGTCCATGGATTTTTACTCCACTTAGATTAATTATTGTATTTCCTGTATATCAAGTACTTATACTAATTGTAGGTTTTGTTTTTGGACAATTTAAATTCTTTTGGCAATTTGAAAAGAAAATGCTTATTAAAATGGGCTTTTCTAAATATTTTAATCTCGATTAAAATATGAAATTACTTATATCTATAGCTACAAGAATTATACCAAGACATTACCTTCAACATGTAAGTCATTTTTTCTTAAGAATATTTTCTTTGTTTTTAAGAGGAAATAAATTTGAAGACCCTATTAATGGAAAAACTTATAGAAAGCTTCTACCCTATGGTAGATTAAAACCAAGAGAAAATGCTATTGCCCCTGATAGTTTAAGCCTTGAAAGACATAGATTAATGTGGTTGTTTTTAAAAAACAAAACTAATTTCTTTACTGATAAATTAAAATTTCTTCACATTGCACCTGAATATTGTTTTATAAAAATATTTAAGGGAATGAAAAACTTAGATTATTTAACTGCTGACCTAATTTCACCATGGGCTGACATAAAAATGGATGTTCATAAGATTCCATTTGAGGAAAATTCGTTTGATGTTATTATTTGTAATCATGTTTTAGAACATGTAGATGATTATAATAAAGTGATGAGAGAGTTTTTTAGAGTTATGAAACCTGGAGGTTGGGGAATCTTCCAAGTTCCAGTTGATTATAATAATGCCAATACAATAGAAGACAAATCTGTAACTGACCCAAGAGAAAGAGAACGTCTATACTGGCAAAGTGATCATTTAAGACTATTTGGTAGAGATTATGGGGATAAGCTAGCAGCTGCTGGTTTTAAGGTCACAGAAAGCAATTATATAAATGAAATAGACCCAAATCTTGTTAAAAGGTATGCTTTAGATAAGAATGAGATAGTTTATTATTGTCAAAAATCTTAACCCTCTAGATATACAATCTTTTTTGTATCAAAAAAATCTTCAGTAAAATAATCGGATATATTAAATATTTGATGACTTATATTCATCATTTCTTCTTTTAAATCACCACCCTTTAGGTAAATTATCCCATTATTAAGGACATTAGTGTTATTTGACGAAATCTTTCCTTTGACTAAATTTCTAAATTTTTTCATTTTAGTTACAGCCCTAGAAACAATAAAATCATGTTTTGATTTTATATGCTCTACCCTGCTAACAAGAGAAGATACATTATTTAAGTTTAATGATTCACTAACTGCATTAACTACATTTATTTTTTTATTTATACTGTCAACTAATAAAAATTGGCATTTTGGAAATAATATTGCTAATGGAATACCAGGAAACCCTCCACCTGTGCCAACATCAAGAATTGTGGTATTATCTTTAAACTTAATTACTTTGGCTATAGATAGAGAATGAAGGACATGTCTTAGATATAACTCATCAATATCTTTTCTTGAAATAACATTTATTTTACTATTCCAATTCTTATAAAGTGTTTCTAATTGATCAAACTTTTTAATTTGATCATTAGTTAGATTAGGAAAATATTTTAGAATTAATTTCATAAA
>CAZJXE010000249.1:0-1778 GCA_964549835.1 uncultured Weeksellaceae bacterium | reverse complement strand
ATCATCATGATGTCGGGCGCGGAGCACTCCTGCAGCTCGTTGGGCAGGTTGTCGACCCACGCGGGCTTGAGCATCAGGAAGACCTGGCACACGCACGCCACCGGGTTGAGGCAGAGCGCCGCCAGCCGGAGCGCGCTGATGATGTCGTAGCCGAGCGCCCGGATGGCGGTGAGCGCCGTTTCCGCGATGTTGTTGGGGCACGGCGGGCTGCACAGCGCGCACGCGGGAGGCGAGGGCAGCCCGCCCGAGTGCGCCTTGCGCGCGTAGTAGTCGCACTTGTCCATGCAGTCGAGCTCGTGGTAGCACACAACCCGCTGCTGCGTGATGCCGTTGACCTGCGCCTCCTCGACGAGCACGCGCGGGAAGATGAGGCTGCGCACGTCGATGCCCACGCTGTGCACGTAGTCCTCGTCGATGTCCACCAGGACGCCGCACAGCACGCTGCCCCTGGGGTGCGCCTTTGGCCAGCAGCTGAGGAGGCCCATGGTGACCTGCGCGCCTACCTGCGACTCGCAGCCCGAGTGCATGTAATCGTAGTGCACGTCGGTGCACACGCCCGAGCCGAAGCTGTTCGTGCTGTCGTACTTGTCGTCGCCCGGCATGTCGAGCAGGTAGTAGTCCTCGTTGGTGCTGTCGGGCAGCCAGATCTTGGGGTGCGGCTGGCCGGAGGCCTTGAGCTGCTCGTTGGCCGCCACCTGCGCCTTGTACGCGTCCTTGCTCAGGCCCGCCGTCGTGTACATCTGCGGGTTGGGCGTGCACACGTAGTGCATGCCCGAGACGGGGTGCGTGCCGCAGCGGCTGAAGCAGTCCAGGTCGGTGTTGCACGGCACGTGGAAGCCCTTGCGCTCCACCGGGTTGCCCTCCTCGTCCAGCGGCGGGTGGAAGGCGCCGGTGTCCGACTCGCGGTGCGGCTTGCGGCAGCTGATCGAGTTGCGCGGCGCGTGGGGCGCGTCGACGCTGTTCTGCACGAGGATGCGGTACTTCTCGTTCCAGCTGTTGGAGGGGTTGGCCGGCCGCATGTCGTACCGCTTGGCGCCCCAGCGGAATCCAATGTCAAGGCCCAAATCGCTCGAGTGCTGCGCCTGCAGCATGCCCAGGACGGGCAGCGCGACCGAGCACTTGGCGACCGAGGCGATCTCGCGCACGGCCTTGCTGGTGCACCAGGCGTCGCACGCGTCGCAGTTGATGTGGCACCGCTCGATGCGCGCCGTCAGGTTGGCGCGGCACAGCTCGATGTCGTTGCCTGCCTCGGCGGTGAGCCGCTGGCGCGCAAACTTGAACTCGCAGTACTCGCGGTCGGGGCGGATCATGTACTCGACGTCGGTGACGCCGCTGCGCTGCGTGCGCGTCGCGTTGGGCGAGCAGTAGGCGACGATCTGCCGGTACACGATGTCCCCGAACCGGTCGAGGAGCGGCGGCGCAATCCCGGTGGTCTGGTCCCGCTGGGAGTCGTCGTAGATCGGCTCGTCGCTGTAGGTGTAGCAGAAGGGGCCGACCGCGAGCAGCTCCTTGCGCAGCTTCTTCTCGGCCGCCATCGGGTTCACGTCGCTCTCCCAGTAGCCGCAGTAGTCGCCCTCGCGCGAGGAGCGCGTCGCGTAGCCCACGCACTTGACGCCGTCGAGCGCCACCCACGGGTCGGGCGCCTCGTTCGAGTTGAGGCCGCACACGGTGCCCGCGGCGCGGTCCTTGACGAAGCACTCGTCCAGCTTGAGCACGAGCTGGTCCTCGCGCGCCTCGTTCTCAATGATCAGGTTCTCGTACCTCTGGATGAGCACCTG
>CAZJXE010000248.1:0-1791 GCA_964549835.1 uncultured Weeksellaceae bacterium | reverse complement strand
CCTTAAATTCTGAGAATGATTGAATTAAATTATCTACTTCCATTAAATTTTATTTTTAATTTAGTTTCTTTTATTTGTTCAAAAGGAATAATTACATCCTTAATAATATAATCAGCTTTTGAACCTTTCTTTTTCTTTTTCACTTCTAGAGTTAGCTGCTTATCATATTTTTTTAAAACTCCAGAAATTTTTTTTCCATCATTTTTCTTTACAGTAACTTCTTTTCCTTGATTATTAATGTATTGATTCTTTACCTTAAAAGGAGAAGTCAGGCCAGGTGAACAAACAGTTAATGCATAATCTTGAACTTCTCTATCAAAATTTTCATTTATAAATCTACTAATTGAAACACATTGATTTATTTTAACTCCTTCCTTACTATCAAAATATACAACTATATCATTACTAGTATTTACAGTTACATCAACTATGTAGCCATTTAGTTCATTTGCTTTAATTTCAGCAATCTTTGATATTTCGTCTTTTAAAATCATCTATTAATAAAAGAGAGGGCGTTTGCCCTCTCCCTACATTAATTATTTCTCTACAAAGATACAATCTTTTTATTAATCATGCAAACTAATTAAAAAACTAGTTTAATGCATCCGCTTTTTGCTTAGATGTATTAAAAAAGTCTTCAGGACCTGTTGTTAAATCTCTACTCATTTCATAAGCCTTTAAATACATTTCTTTTGCCTGAAGCGAATCTCCAGAGGCTAATAAAATATCACCCATTGAATCGTATCCGTTTGGCTCATCTGGATGTGCAGTTATATAAATTTGTAAATGATTTTTTGCAGCTTCAAGATCACCTTTATCTTTCATAAAATATCCCATCATATTATTTAACAAACTACTTTCAGGAAATCTTTTTAAACCTATTTTAGCATTTTCTATTCTTTCATCTAGATCTTCTAAGGTATATGAATACCATGCTCTCAACAAAGGATCATTTGCTGCGTATAACAATGCTTTCTCATACTTATCGAGTCTTTCAGCTCTATTTGATACCGGAGCATAAGTTTCTAAATAATACTTTTCAGCTATCGAAGCTCCAGCTAATTTTGGCTTAATTTCATTTAATAAAGAAACTAGCTCATCTCTTTTTCCATTAAAAACATAATAATGTAATCTTCCTACATGAGCAACAGCTAAATTTGGATCTAATTCTACTAAACTGTCAGAATAAGCAAGAGCATCATTATTTCTAAAGTTTGCCATTGCATATCTCATGCTATTATACATTGATAAAGCTCCTTCAACTTCTGTTGAAGGCCAGACAAATGAATTTGAAGCTCTATTTATGTTCCAATTCATCCAAGCATGTCTTTTAAAAACTAATTTACCCATTTGTTTACCTATGATAGCATGAAATCCAGCTCTTGAGGTTTTTTGTCCTGACATAAACCAGCTAACATTTCCATACACACTAGCAACATTACCAAAAACTTCAATGCTTTTTAATTCAACCGTTGCAGAATCTTCATAAAACCATTCAGCTTTTATTTTACTATCATCATTTACCCATTCAGGCCTTCCAATCCAGCCATTTGATAAATTATAAAGCATTACAGAATCACCAATATTATTTGCCATAGCCATTACTCCTTTTTCTGGAGATTCATTGGCACTTGTAAAATGATTTACTACAAATGTTTCCACCTTATCTTCATCAAGAGATGAATTACATGCTGAAAAAAATGCAGCAATAAATAAAAAATATATAATCTTTTTCATAATTGTTGTTGTTTTAATTGTTGTTGTTTTAATTGTTGTTGTTTAAAACAAAAA
>CAZJXE010000247.1:0-1809 GCA_964549835.1 uncultured Weeksellaceae bacterium | reverse complement strand
GCATTTTCCCAATCAAACCCTTCTCCGAAGGTATTATCTGGAGACATAATGTACCAATGACATTTTGCATCAGGAATATCTACCGCACATACTGCCCAATCATCTGCCCACTGAGGCACTTGAACATACATCACTGGTAAGTGATTTGCAAATAACGAAATTATAAATGAGAAGAAAATCATGCTAATGCTATAACTCTAAGATCCTTAAATCTTGGTGCTTTAGCTTCGTTAGTTCCACTCATTACAACCTTAATCTGGAATCCTGTAAACTGTTCAAGTTCATCTACACTAAATTGATACTCATTAAATTCACCCTCAGCACTTGATCTTACAAATGCGTCTGCTCTACCACTGTTATTATTCACATTAATAACATCATCTCCAAATCCATCTCCATCAGTATCTCTTAGATTATCATATCCAGGAAATAGTTCAAATGACTGTTCAACATCACTTGAATCTGCACGAGTCAACTTATAAAGAATTCTGAAGTCTGCAGAAGAATGTCTGTATGAACCAACCAAAACTTTAAGTGATGTTGCAGGTTGCTTAAGACTAACTTTATTAGTTACGTATGTTGATGAATGTGGATCATCTTCTTCAAGATTTACTCTACCATCAAATGCATAATCGGTGATTGGATTGTTTAATCTATTTCTACCTAGAATTATTGCAGATCCATTCACAATATTAATCATAGGTGATAAATTAGAATCTGAAGAATTAAGTGTTAGACCAACAGTTAGAGACTTATTCTTAGGTAATGAGGTCAATCTTGTTGTCTCATTTCTTTCAGATGCAACAAGTCTAGGTGTACTTAAGTTATTCAAACTGTTTATTGATACATCTTCAAATCCTTGATCTAAGAATGATATTTCAGATCCACCTGCACTTGTTCCTGATACTGTTCTAATTTGACCAGATATAGTTGAACCTTGACCAGGTGTAATCACATTGAATGTTGGAGTAATACTATTATATTGAATATTTCTTGATCCTTTTGCTTCTGATCCACCAACTTGATTTTCATCTGAGAAACTTAACTGATCATCACCAGTTGCCATATCTCCTCTAAGAATCTGTAAGTGATACTTATCAAGATCTCTTTCTGATTTTAATAGTGCACTTGAAGGTAATGAGTGAGTTGTATTAATTCTATTCAATGATACACCATTTAATTCATATGGGAATATTTGTGTGTTAACTGTATGAGATCTTTGAATTGAATCAACTCCTCTAGATGATATACCTAAAGTTCCAGCAGGTGATACACCAGCAGTAATTGAATTGTAGTAAACAACTTCACCATTAATTTGTGCATAACCAGCACTTGTATGAATACCACTTTGGAAATTAAATCCTATTGTGCTTGCAACAGATATACTAGTATCATTGATACCTAGTGCTGCAGATATTGTGGTTGGGACTGAATTTGGTTTGATACCAGATAATGTTAGAACATTATTATCAGCATGCATACCATGACCATACTGAGTTACTTCTATTACATTACCAGAATATAAATCGTTTATCTCAGTTGAGCTTGTAATAGTAGTAGCAGCCATAGCCACAGCACTGCTACCATTGTATACAACCAAGTTGCTACTCGCAGTAAATTCCTGACCTTGTACATTTGTAAGATAGAGTGTATTTAAGTTTGATAAACCTGTTACGGTTAATGTTGCACCAGATCCCCTTGTGAAATTGCTTGTGGTAATACCCAAAACGTCACCAATTACATATCCAGAACCACCACTGATACTAGATGGATCGGCATTGATTTGACCTTGAGCATTAATAACAATAG
>CAZJXE010000246.1:0-1854 GCA_964549835.1 uncultured Weeksellaceae bacterium | reverse complement strand
ATTGAAAAATACCCTGATAAAGTTAAAGAGTATCAATCAGGAAAAAAAGGACTGATTGGATTATTTATTGGAGAAGTCATGAAGCTATCTAAAGGAAAAGCTGACCCTAAACTTACAAATGAGCTAATTAGAAAAAAATTAGACTAACTATTTTGAAAAAAGATAAAATATACTTTGCATCTGATTTTCATTTAGGCTCTCCAAATCAAAAAGAAAGCCTAAAAAGGGAAAAGAAAATAATTTCTTGGCTTAATGAAATAGAAAAAGATGCAAAAGCAATTTATTTACTTGGTGATATATTTGACTTTTGGTATGAATACAAAAAAGTCGTTCCAAAGGGTTATGTTAGATTTCTAGCTAAACTGGCAGATTTAATTGAAAAAGGAACAGACATTCATTTTATAGTTGGAAATCACGATATGTGGGTGCATGATTATCTTCAAACAGAAATAGGTCTAAAAGTACACTCAGAAGGGTTTATTCTTCAAGAAAACAATCAACTAATATTTCTAGCCCACGGTGATGGTCTAGGAAAAGGTGATTACAAATACAAATTTCTTAAGTTGATATTTGCATCTAAATTGTGTAGGTGGTTATTTTCAAGATTGCACCCAAACTTTGCAATTAGTCTTGGTCAAGCTTGGTCAAATAAAAGTAAAAGATCACAACAAATTAATTCAAATGAAGAAAAAGAAATTTTAGTTGATTATTGTAAGAAACAACAAAAAATTAATCCAGTAGATTATTATGTCTTTGGTCATAGACATATCCCAATGGAAGTTAAAATTGATAAAAGATGCAGCTATATAAACTTAGGGGATTGGCTTAATCACTATAGCTTCGCTGTTTTAGCAAACCAAAAATTAGAACTTAAAAAATTAAAATAAAAAAAGCACCAATTTAAAACTGGTGCTTTTTATAAATTATTAATTATATCTTATTTGTTAAGAATAAACTTATCAATATTTAAAACAGTATTTCCTTCAGAAACATTAATAAAATAAACTCCCTTATCCAGAGAATTAAGGTTTGTCTCTATCTGTAGATTGTCTTGGATCACTTCACCTTGATAAAGATTTTTAACTTCCTGACCCAAAATATCTAATAAAGTGACACTAATATTTTTATTCTTAATATTAGAAATCAAAATATTTACGTCTCCAACAGATGGATTAGGAAAAATATTTACCCTAGAAAGAGGTTCTATATTTTGTTTCAATAGATCAGCTTCTTCCCCAATTTCGATATCGTCTAAATAAAAGTTATTGCTTGCTCCACTATTAGAATATTCAAACTTAAATTGAACGTTGTCATTCTTAAGAGCACTCTTTGTCATAACAGTATCTTGCCAGTCACCATCTGGAGCATAATTAGTTGTATATAGTCCTGCTCTAGCAACATGTAGATTAGAAAGCTTACCTAAGAAAGCCCAATTATCTCCACAGTTTGTAGTATAATAAACACTAACCTCATTAGTTGGAAAAGTGTTAACTGCAGCACCAGTATATTTAAATTTTATTGCAGGTGTAGTATAGGAACTTAAATTATATGATGGTGAAATCAGATCATCCACGCTAATACTTGATCCATCTTTTGAAGACATCATAACGCATGATGAAGTATTGTTGTTTCCTTCAAACCATTGCCATGAAGTCATAGCACTTGAATTAAAAGACCATTGACTAGCATCTTCATTTGCACTTACCACTCTCCAATCATTAACTATATCATCTGCATTTTCAAACCCATAAGAGTAGGATGAGGCATTATTTGAAGCAGTTGTTGGATTAACAGCAATAAAAGCTTGTTTTACTTTAGTTGATGAACAGTTATTATTATAATAAGCAGTATAAA
>CAZJXE010000245.1:0-1857 GCA_964549835.1 uncultured Weeksellaceae bacterium | reverse complement strand
ATACCAACACCACCTTCAACTATTAAAGCTCCTGTATCTTTGCTAGTTGAATCTGTAGTATCTGATATAGTAATAGGACCAACAAGTGTTCCACTTGTCATCCAACTTAAGTTACCACTACCGTCATTTTGAAGAATACCACTAGTGACGTTAGCAGCAGGGAGTGTATATGTTAAATTACCACCTAATGTTGCAGGTGCTTTAAGTTCTATATAATTGTCGCCATTATTAGCACCTTCTACGATTCTTACCGCAGAACCAGCAGTACTTGTTTCTCTTGTCCAATATCTGTGTGATCCGAAAAATTTATTATTCGCAGCATCATTATCAAGTCCGATATAAAAATCAAATTCGTCGGTTACAAACGCTGGTTCACCAGCTTTAAGGGCGGGCAAACTGCTGTTAGCACCTCTCTTAAACTTTATTACAGGAGCAGCCATTGTTTAAAATTTACCTTTTAACTATTATTTATTATAATCTATGTTTAATTAGAACGTTCCAGCGTCAAGAGCATCATCATCAACTGAATCTGCTAGGTCAACAATTTGTGCTGCATCTACGTGTAGGTATTTTTGAGAACTGGTATCATACATTATAAATGTTCTATTTGCTCTCGATGTTACATCAACATCTTGAACATCTTCAAGTTTTTCTAATGTATTTAGAGTTTGAGTCGCTGCTTTTTCTGAAGCAACCACTTTTTTAAATGTTCTTTGACCTATTCTAATTGTAATAGGATTAACATTTTTTGTAACTCTTATGCTAGCCATGTCGTGTTACCGCCTGTGAAACAATAACCATACCCTCAACAACACATTCCATAACTCCAGTTGTATTAGTAGTTATAACGTCATATACGTGTCTGCCTGGTTTAAGAGCAGCAGTTTGAGTTGTTGATAGACCGATTTGTATTTTTCCACCTGTCGCATCATATAGTGAAGTTGTAAATGTAGTAATACCTGTTACTGCACCAGCATGCTTACGCATTTGAGCAGAAACACCATAGTTAGTCAAATTTATGGGTGAATTACTCACACCATCTTCTAATGTAAAAACCTGTTCAAAGGTAGTTCCTGTTTTTATGGTTAAATTACTGGAGTATACAGCCATACAATATCACCGATCTTAAGTATTTATCTATCTAAAAGTTGTCTTAACTGATTTTTTAACTCATCAATTTCATTTCTTAGGTCTTCTATTTCTCTTTTTTCAGTCAATTTAATATTTTTTGATTTCATATATTGTGCATAACCGTTTGTATCAGTGTTTACAATCGCACCAGACTCTTCACGAAATAAGTGTTTATGTCCTTCTACTGGTATCATGATGTTTCTAATCCTGTAAGATCTTTCATAAAGTTTCTTCTTCTTTGTTTCCTTGTGCCACCAGTTGAAGTCTTGTCTATAATATCCATACCTTTAATCATATCATCGCCACTTAAATTTTTCATGTCTTCCACACGTTTTATTATTTCTAAAATAAATTGTTTGTAAGTTTTCATCTCTTAAATGGATACCTCGACATTTTTTCTTCTACAGTTCTCAAATCTAATGGGTGAAAAAACTTAACTAATTTTTTACAACCATACAGATCCCTTTCTACAATGAATGATACATGTGTATTTATTGATTGTTTCATGAGAATATACCTAGTGTTATTGCCGTACCTATAGAAATCCAAAATAATTTTGGTATAAGACTTAAAGGAACTGGATACTTCATGATTGCTCCTGTAGAGTTTCAACTACAGTTTTTGCTTGCATGGGTGCAATATCATTCAGTCCATTTGCATCAAACCAAGGAGCATTTTCCCAATCAAACCCTTCTCCGAAGGTATTATCTGGAGACATAATGTACC
>CAZJXE010000244.1:0-1860 GCA_964549835.1 uncultured Weeksellaceae bacterium | reverse complement strand
ATTTATCTTTTAACAAATCTATAACACTAATATCAACATCAGATAAATCTGCAATAAAATTATTAACAGTTTTAGATAAATTTAGTTTTGAAAAATCATTTTTATCAGAAATTTTAAAGACAACTGTATTTTCCATTATTTTAAGTTATTTGAAAGTAAATACAACACAGCCATTCTAATGGCTACTCCATTTTCAACTTGATCAAGAATAAGAGAATGTGAAGAGTCAGCAACATCAGAAGTTAATTCAACCCCTCTGTTAATAGGTCCAGGATGCATAATTGTGATTTCTTTGTTTAAGTTTTGAAGAATATTTTTATTAATTCCATAGACATTAGAATATTCTCTTAAAGATGGAAAAAGTTGTACATCTTGTCTTTCTAATTGAATTCTTAAAACATTAGCTACATCACACCAAACTAAAGCGTCTTTAAGATTAGCAAAATAATTAACTCCAAGATCATCTAAGTATTTTGGCATTAACGTTCGTGGACCGCATACTGCAACATTTGCTCCTAACATTTTTAAACAATAAATATTTGACAAAGCAACTCTAGAGTGAAGAATATCTCCAATTATTACAATATTTTTAGAATTTACTTCACCATACTTTTCTCTTATTGAATAAGAATCCAATAATGCTTGAGTTGGATGTTCATGAGTTCCATCACCTGCATTAATAATACTAGCATTAATATTTCTAGAAAGAAATACAGAAGCACCTGGATTAGGATGCCTCATTACAACCATATCAACTTTCATTGCAAGTATGTTATTAACGGTATCTAGTAATGTTTCTCCTTTTTTAACAGAAGACGCACCACTTGCAAAATTCAAAATATCTGCAGATAATCGCTTTTCAGCAATTTCAAATGATAGCTTTGTTCTAGTTGAATTTTCAAAAAATAAGTTTGCTATTGTTACGTCTCTTAGTGATGGAACTTTTTTTATTGGTTGATTTATGATTTTTTTAAAGTTATCTGCTGTATTAAAAATAAGCTCTAGATCTTTTTTATTTAGATATTTAATTCCTAATAAATGCTTAACAGATAAATTAGCCATAGCTATGTTTTTAAAATTAAAATATTTTTAATATTTTTTTTATCATCAATATTTACAACAACTTTTTCAGATTCAATCGAGTCAATTACTTTTCCTATATAATTTGGTTCAATAGGTAATTGCCTACTAAGTCTTCTATTTATTAAAACTAATAATTCAATTTTTTTTGGTCTTCCAAAAGGCAATAATGCATCAAGAGCAGATCTAACCGATCTTCCAGTAAATAAAACATCATCAATCACTACAACATTCTTTTCTGCAACTGTTAAATTCATGGACATTTTATGAGGAACTATTGGTGTACTATGTCTTCTTAAATCATCTCTATAAAATGAACTATCAAGCTCTCCATATAGAATTTTTTTATCAATTATTTTTTCAAGTTTAGCATGTATTTTCTGACCAATATACTTTCCTCTTGGCATCAGAGAGATTAAAACAGTATTAGAAAAATCATTATAATTTTCAATCAATTCTTGACATAATCTTTCAATTATTATATCTATTTGATTATTATTAAGAATTTCTCTGCTATTACTATTCATTTATTACAAATATATTTAAAAAAAAACCCCGAAAACGGGGTCTTTAATTATTTTTTTTCATTTTCTAAGTCATCTTTTAATGAAGAAAGACTATCAAGGTCTCCTAAAGTTGATTGCTGCTGGGAGTCTTGAATCTCTTTTACAGCACTCTTTGTTTTTGATGCTCGCTTTTTACTTGCAGCAAGTAATTCATCTTTAAAAGATGCAGTGTGAGAGACAAGAATTTTTTTATTTTCTTTTGAAAACTCAATAA
>CAZJXE010000243.1:0-1862 GCA_964549835.1 uncultured Weeksellaceae bacterium | reverse complement strand
CCTTTTTTAAAACATTCTTTAATGGTAGTGAAAATTTATTTATGTATTTATTTCTACTGATTTTTGTTTCATTTAATTTTAAAGAAATAGCCTTGTAAATTTCAGGTTTGGTAAACTTTAAGCCCAGATCTTCTAATTCGGTTTTTATTGGGTAAAGCCCTAGTCTATGAGCTAAGGGAGCATATAAATATAAGGTTTCAGATGCAATTTTTAGTTTTTGTTGTTTTGACATAGCGTCTAGAGTTCTCATGTTGTGAAGTCTGTCTGCTAATTTTATTAAAATCACTCTAACATCATCTGAAAGAGTAAGCAACATTTTTCTGAAATTTTCAGCTTGAAGGGATACCTTTTGATCAAATACATCAGAAATTTTAGTCAATCCATTAATTATTGATGCAATTTTTGCTCCGAATAATTTTTCTATATCTTCAATTGTATAATCTGTGTCTTCAACTACATCATGAAGTAAAGCACAAATTATTGAAATTGTACCAAGGCCAATTTCTTTAGCGCATATGTGCGCAACCGCAATTGGATGTAAAATATATGGTTCGCCAGATTTTCTTCTTACGTTTTCATGAGCTTTTACTGCAAGATTAAAAGCTTTTCTGATATTCTTTTTATCTACTTTGTTTGTTTTATCATTACAGGCCCTAAGTAATGCTCTATACTTATTTATTATTTCTTTTTTTTCTTTTTCTAAATCAATAGACTTCATTCTTAATATGCGAAAATTTTATAATTGCTCATTAATTGATTAACTCTTTCTTTAACAGAAAGAATTTTATTTTCATCTGAATAATTAATAATTGTTTCATCAATAAGTTCAACTATTTCAGGAATAATATCTTCTTTTATTCCACGAGTTGTAATTGCAGGAGTTCCAAATCTTATTCCAGATGTAACAAAAGGAGATTTTGTGTCAAAAGGAACCATATTTTTATTTGCAGTTATATCAGCTTTGACTAATGACTGTTCAGCATCTTTTCCAGTAATATTTTTTGAAGATAGGTCAATCAACATACAATGATTATCGGTTCCTCCAGATATAATATCATACCCCTTATCAACTAAGCAATTAGCCATAGTTTTTGCATTTAAAATAACTTGTTTAGAGTAATCAACAAATGATTGATTTAAAGCTTCACCAAAAGCAATAGCTTTTGCTGCTATTATATGTTCAAGTGGACCTCCTTGTGAGCCAGGAAAAACTCCTGAATTTAATAATGTTGACATTAATTTCTTATCTCCTTTTAAATTTTTAATTCCAAAAGGATTTTCAAAGTCCTTTCCCATCATTATCATTCCTCCTCTAGGACCCCTCAATGTTTTATGGGTGGTAGTTGTTAAAATATGACAATAATCAGCAGGGTTATTTAATAATTTAGCTGCAATTAATCCAGATGGATGAGCAATATCAGCTAATAATAAAGCACCTACTTTATCTGCAACTTCTCTAAATTTTTTATAATCCCAATCTCTTGAATAAGCAGATCCACCACATATTATCATGTTTGGTTTTTCTTTTATTGCTATATCTTCAAGCATATTATAGTCAATTAAGCCAGTATCTTTTTCTACATTATAAAAAGATGTTTTATAAAGCTTGCCTGAAAAGTTAACTGGAGAACCGTGAGTTAAATGCCCACCGTGAGCAAGATTAAATCCTAAAATTTTATCACCTGGCTTTAAACAAGCTAACATAACTGCGGAATTAGCTTGAGAGCCTGAATGTGGTTGAACATTTACATATTCAACTCCAAACAATTGTTTAGCTCTATCAATTGCTATTTGTTCAACTTGATCTACAACTTCACAACCTCCATAATATCTTTTTCTTGGATATCCTTCTGCATATTTAT
>CAZJXE010000242.1:0-1869 GCA_964549835.1 uncultured Weeksellaceae bacterium | reverse complement strand
ATTTTACTTTCATGTATTCCTTTCTTTTGAAAATGATGATGAATTGGTGCCATTCTAAAAATTCGTTTACCAATACCATATTTCTTTCTAGTGTATTTAAAATAACTGACTTGTAATAACACCGAAAGGTTTTCTATTAAAAAGATTCCACATAAAATTGGAATCATTAATTCTTTCCTTATTAAAATTGCAACAACTGCTATAATGCCCCCTAGAGAAAGGCTACCTGTGTCACCCATAAAAACCTGAGCAGGAAAAGAATTATACCACATAAAACCTACACATGCGCCAACAAATGCAGACATAAAAATTACTAATTCTCCACTGTCCGGGATATACATAATATTTAAATAATCTGCTGCAATTATATTTCCAGAAACATAACAAAAGAGAACTAGTGCAGCTCCAATTATAGCTGAGGTACCGGTTGCAAGGCCATCTAAACCATCAGTCATATTTGCACCATTTGATACAGCAGTTATAACAAAAACAACTATCAGCACAAATAAAATCCAAGAATATTTTGACATACCATCACCAAGCCATGATGTCAAATTATGATAATTAAATTCATTGTTTTTTAAAAAAGGTATTGTGGTAATAGATGATTTTTCTGCATTTTCTGAAAAGGTATAAATCCCTTCAATTTCGGTTGGAATATTCTTTTCTTTAACAACAATATCCGAATGAAAAACCATTATCAAACCAACTAATAATCCTAAACCAACCTGACCAAGAATTTTAAATTTTCCAGCTAATCCCTTTTTATCTTTTTTAAATACCTTAATATAATCATCAACAAAACCTATAAGTCCAAGCCAAATGGTTGAAATTAACATAACTTGGATATAAATATTTTGAAGTTTTGCAAAAAGAATTGTAGGAATAATAATAGCTGATAAAATAATTAAGCCTCCCATTGTTGGCGTACCAGACTTTTGATCTTCTCCAGCCAATCCAAGTTTTCTTACCTGTTCACCAATTTGAAATCTTTTAATTATTTTGATTATTTGACCGCCAAAAACTAATGATACAAGTAAAGATGTTATTATAGCAAGTGCAGATCTAAATGATATATAATAAAATACTCCTGTTCCAGGTAAATTATAATTGTTTTCTAAAAATTCAAATAAATAATATAGCATTAGTTAATATTTAAGTTTATTAATTCTAAAATTTTTTCTTTATCATCAAATGGGATTCTTTCACCATTTATCTCTTGATATTTTTCATGTCCTTTTCCCGCAACCAAAATTATATCCGAACTTTGTGCTATTGAGTAGGCAGTTTTAATTGCTTGTTCTCTATCATTAATAACAATTGTTCGTGCATAATCTTCTTTGGAAATATCAAATAACATATCTGAGATAATATCATCTATTTTTTCACTTCTTGGGTTATCAGAAGTTAATATTACCCTAGAACTTAATTTACAAGCAGTTTGAGTCATAATAGGTCTTTTCAATTTATCTCTATCTCCTCCACAACCAAAAACCGTAATAAGATTTTGATCTTTTTTTCTTATAGAATTTATAGTTGAAATTACATTTTGCAAAGCATCATCAGTATGAGCATAATCAAGTACAAAAACTATATTATCGCTTGATTTAAAAGTCTGAAATCTACCTTCAGCTGATGATAACAGACTCATTTTATTAAGAACTTCGATTTTATCTTTATTTAATAAAATTGCAACTGAATAAATCGCTAATAAATTATACGCATTAAATCTACCTGTTAATTTTACCCATAATTTACTATTATCTATTTCTAAAAGCATACCGTCAAAATCACTTTCAATTATTTTACATTTATAATTTGAAAAAGATTTTAAAGAAAAAGTGTACTTTATAGCCGATGAGTTCTGAA
>CAZJXE010000241.1:0-1882 GCA_964549835.1 uncultured Weeksellaceae bacterium | reverse complement strand
GGGCCTAATCCAATTTCATCAGGACCACAAATCATACCATTAGAAACACAACCTCTTATTTTACTTTTCTTTATTTTAAATGAATCATCACCAGAATAAAGCCAGGTTCCTACTGTAGCTACAGGTACTTTTAGATTTAGTTCAACATTTGGAGCACCACAAACAATCTGTAATGGCTCCTTCTCCCCAATATCAACAGTTGTTAATTTTAATCTATCAGCGTCAGGATGTTTATCAACACTTAATATTTTACCAATAACAATTCCTTCTAAACCACCTTTTATAGTTTCATATTTGTGAACTCCTTCTACTTCTAGTCCTATGTCTGTCAATAGATCAGATATCTCATCAGTTGATAAATCAACTTTTAAATAATCTTGTAACCAACTATTTGATATTTTCATTTTATATAATCTAAGACAAATTTAAATAATGTAAGTTAATGACAATAAAATCAATTAAGGATTTACCAACAGCTTTTTTACTCTCTTTAGATTAAGCATATTGTTAGGGTAGTTAGATAAACCTTTGATGTTTTTTTGTGTAAATCTTAAAACATTATCATAGTATAAAGGAACAATTTGTGCATTTTCAATTATTATTCTATCCATTTGATTATAATAATTAAATCTTGTTGAATCAATTGTTTCAGACAAGCTCAACTCATATAATCTATCAAAATCTTTATTATTAAAGTGAGTATAATTTGGACCGTTAGGAGAATGATTTTTACTATAAAAAAGAGATAGATAATTTTCTCCGTCTGGATAGTCGGCAATCCAACTTGCCCTAAAAAAAGAAAGTTTAGATGTAGCTACCATTTGTCTGTGAGTAGATGGAGGATTTACATTTATTTCAATTTCTAAACCATTTTTACCCAATTCATTTTGAATATACTCACATAAATCCAAATAAGATGCATTAGTAGATAAAACAACGGGATCTAAAATACCATTATTCATTTCTTTAACTTCAGAAATTAATTGTTTAGATTTTTCTTTATCATAATTAAATCCAATAACATTTTCACTAAAGGATGGCATTCCTTTTGGTATAAAACCATTAACTGCAGGACTTCCAATATTATTTCTTAAAAACTTAAGCATTTTTTGCCTATCAAAACCATAATTAATTGCTTGTCTAATTTTTAAATTGTTTATTGGTGATAATGTATCTTTAGAATAAAAGCCTAAATACTCAGTATTCAAATAATTCTGTTTACTGAGATTAATTTTATTAATATATTTTTCATTTAAGCTTCCATCTTTAGTTAAAATCTCATCTTTATATGAAGCATCTATTCCAGAAAGAAAATCAAGATTACCTAATATAAATTGTAAAAAAGCAGCTTGTTTATCTCTTAAAAATGAAATAGATATTCCATCCAAAAAAGGAAGTTTTTCTCCATTATGAGATTCAAAGTAATTTGTATTTTTTCTAAATATTAACTTCTCCCCTTTTTGCCATAGTTGAAACTTAAATGGACCGGTACCAATAGGATTAGAATGAAAATCGGTTGCTTCTACAATTTCTTTGGGAACAACTGAACAATATTGCATAGTTAAAAGCCCTAAAAAAGCAGGAAATGGAGATTTAAGTTTAATTAAAAATACAGAGTCATTGACAGCATTAAATCCTTTAACATTTGACATTACCCATCTGCCAGGAGAAGCAATATTATCATCTAATAATCTTGAAAATGAGTATTCAAAGTCATAGGCAGACACTTTTCTTCCAACATCTAAGTTTGATTTTTCTGAATTATGAAAAAATACGTTATCTTTTAATAAGAATTCATATTCTAATTTATCACTAGAAATAGTCCACGATTTAGCAATTGATGGTTGAACAATTAAATTACTATCAAGTTGTACTAATCCAT
>CAZJXE010000240.1:0-1886 GCA_964549835.1 uncultured Weeksellaceae bacterium | reverse complement strand
CTCCTTTTAATACTACGTCTTTTGAGTGAAGGAAGTAAGTTTTTCCTTTACTGTTGGTGTGTGAATAACCCATATCTTTTTAGTTTTTAAATTATTAATGCTTAAATATAGGATATTTTTTTCCAAAAAAGAAGATTTTAACCATATAAATCTCAATTTTATTAACAATTTTAATTTAATGCTTATTTTTTTGCTACTCTGTTGGCGATTTTTGAATATTAAATCAAACTAATTTTTTTCTAAATTAAAAAAACTGTTTACTCGATTTTTAGCATTCTCAGAGATATCTTTCCAAAATATATTTATATCACCAAAGTGATAATTTCTTATAAGTTTAAGTATGATATTACCTTTTATTCCTCTTGGAACGGAAGACCATAATAACCCATCATAAATTTCAATACTTACTGATTTAGGGTAAATATTTTTATCATAAAAAAATAACCCTTTATGTTCTTCAATTGGTGCTACTCTTGAAATATTCCATCTAATCGGGTTTGTGACAAATTGGTTTTTATTCCACGAGAAGTGTGCAGGATGTTTACCTTGTCTGGGTTTTCTATTTTTTCTAAAAGTATTCCAAGATAGATATCCTTTAATATCGCTTGGGTCCTTCATTGGATGAATTGTTTTAAATTCATTAATATCTACCCTAGTGCCGGGTAAATAAGCTGCAATTAATCGATTTTGTAGGTCCTTTCCATCAAAAAACTCCTTCAACAATAGTTTACAATGGTAAGCACCTTGACTATGTCCTGCAATAATTATTGGTCTTCCATTATTTAAGTTTTGTAAATAAAATATAAATGCCTTTCTGATATCATCGTATGCAACTTCTCCTGCTTTTTTACCTCCGTTGGAAGTATAAGGTTCATAAAATGACCTGTAATGGACTTGCCTGTATAAGGGACTGTATATTTTTCCAGCATTTGCCCATGCAGATGCCTGGAATTGTATAGCAATATTTTTGACCTGTTGATTTTGCTTTGAATCATTAATGTCAGAGTTCCAAGAGTTATTTTCTCTATCCGTCAGTAGCGTTGGGTATATATAAAAAACATCTGCTCTAATATTTTTTTTGTCTTTTGTGTAAAAACTATCAATTATTGAATCATTTTTTTCTGGGTGAGCTGCCCAACTATCTAATTTACTATAGTCGGGGGCTAGCGGTATTTCAGAATAAATAAAATCTTTAGTTGCATATTTTGTTTTACAACCTAATATGCTTATACATAATAAAAAAATTAAAAATTTGACTCTGATTAAAATCATTGTATAGCTAAATTTATAATTTAATATGATTAAAATTTAGAGACATTTAATCAATAGAATTATATTTGTAAAAAATGTGACAATAATTATACCATGATATTATTAAGGCTTTTTTTATTTTTTGTTTTCATATACACCTTCTCATTTTCACAGTCTATAAGAATTAATGAGGTTGCTGCGTCTAATTCAATTTTTTTAGACGAAGACGGAGATACTCCTGATTGGATTGAACTATATAATTATGGAGCAGATGAAATATCACTTAATAATTGGAGCTTAACAGATATTCTGGATGATAATAACCCTTGGACATTTCCAGATATTACTATTGATGCTGATGAATATCTTCTAATATGGGCATCGGATAAAGATAGATCTGGAATCACATATGCCAGAACATTAATAAATGAAGGTGATTCATTTAGATATGAAATTCCAAATGAGAATACTGATACAAATTGGATGAACACAGATTTTGATGATGATGAGTGGAGTATAGGTAATTCAGGTTTTGGTTATGCCGATGGAGATGATAATACATACATATCTGCGGGATCATTAGCTGTCTATTTAAGAAAATCATTTTCTATTCAAGATGTCTCAGAAATAAGTTC
>CAZJXE010000239.1:0-1887 GCA_964549835.1 uncultured Weeksellaceae bacterium | reverse complement strand
TTTTTACTAAATTCAAATAAAACTATTCTAACTCCACACATTGCTGGATGGTCTCATGAAAGCTATTATAAAATAGCAAAAGTCTTATCTGAGAAAATAATTAAAGAATTAATCTAAAATAGTTTGCAAACATATCCAATTAAGAAACAATAAATTGTACTGTATTTCTACTTTTTTGTTGTAAAAGAATTTGTTTGTTTTTAATTACTTTTTCAATAGATTGAGTGTCATAATGTCTAATAGTAAACAACTCAACTTTTTCATTATAAAAAACGGTAAATTTTTTTGATAAATCTTCAATTAAAGATGGAATTTTATGCTTGATATTATCTACACAAATTGAAAAACTAACAGCAGAGTTTTGCATTAAATTTAAGCTTACATCATGCTTAGTTAAAACTAAAAAAATCCAACTCAAATGCTCCTCAATTATAAAAGATAAATTATTATCAGAAATAGAAATTAATACTTGATTTTCCTTAACAATGTATAAAGGAATAATATTATTATGCTCAGAATTATTAATTATGGTTCCACTATTTTCAATATTTAGAAAAGAACGAACAGAAAGTTGAATGTTCTTTTGCTGAAGTGGCTGAATGGTTTTTGGATGGATAATCTTTGCCCCATAAAAAGCTAATTCAATTGCTTCAGAAAAAGATAATTCCTTAATTAACTCAGCACTATCAAAATATCTTGGATCTGCATTAAGTACTCCATCAACATCTTTCCAAATTATTACTTCATCAACATTTAAGATATTAGCAATAATTGCTGCAGTATAATCCGAACCTTCCCTACCTAAAGTTGTTGGATTGTTTGACAAATCACTACCAACAAATCCTTGAGTAACTATTGGAAAATTATTAATTTTCTGCTTTATTTTTTTCTTTGTTAAAGACCAATCAATTTTTGCATTTTGAAATTTACTATCTGTTTTTATAAAATCTCTCGAATCTAACATTTGATTATTAATTTTTTTCAGATTAAGATAGTCACTTAAAATAGTAGATGATAATAACTCTCCTTTTGATACAATTTGGTCATAGTTAAATGAAAAATTTTTGTGGGGTTTTGAATATAAAATATCAGCTATTTCATTAAAAATATTTGTAATCTTATCATATATAGTATCATTTTTAACAAATAAATTATCTATAATATCAAAGTGTATTTTTTGAATTTCTGAAAATTTATTCTTAATATTAGAGTCCCTATTAATATATGATTCTACTAATTCTTCTAACAAATTAGTAATATTTGCAATAGCTGAAAAAACAATTATAGTTTTCTGAGATTTATATTTTTCAATAATAGAAAAAACATTCTCTATTCGTTTCGAATCCTTTATTGATGCACCACCAAATTTTAAAACTTTAATCATAAATTTTAGAAAGGAATTAAACAAAGTTAATAATTGTTTTATGATCTAATTGATTAAAATATTAGATATTTGCACATTATGAAAGTTGCAATCCTTACATCCGGTGGAATAGCCCCTTGCCTTTCTGCATCGGTCGGCAAATTAATTGATCTTTACTTTGAAAAATATCCAAATGTTGAAATTATTGGCTACTTAAATGGTTATAAAGGATTATTATTAGGAAATTATATAAGTTTTCCAAAAAGCATAAAAAAAAATATTTCGAATCTTTATGAACTTGGGGGAAGCCCAATAGGTAACAGTAGAGTTAAACTAACTAATATTAAAGATTGCTTATCAAAGGGTTACATTAATGAAGGGGAAAATCCATTAAAGATTGCTGCAGAACAATTAGTAAAAGATAATATAACAATTCTTCATACTATTGGTGGAGATGACACAAATACAACTGCAGCTGATCTTTCAAATTATTTAAAAGAAAATAATTATCAACTTACTGTTGT
>CAZJXE010000238.1:0-1902 GCA_964549835.1 uncultured Weeksellaceae bacterium | reverse complement strand
TTATATTTGTTAATTGAATATTTTAAACTGATTTAGTATGAAATTAAAATCTACACTTTTACTATTTATTATTTCTTTTATTACCATAACTCCTTTTTCTGATTCATCAGCTTGTGATAGTCATCTATCTGATTTTGAAAAGCAGAAAAAATTATTTCCTGAGTTTTATAAAAGTTTAGAGCAAAGAAATCTGCAACTTGAGGAGGAAAATGCGAAATTATTAAGTAAGATTGATCCTAATCAAAAGTCTACTCAAAAAAGAATAATTCCTGTTGTGGTTCATGTAATTCATGATTTTGGAAGTGAAAATGTAACCGATGCTCAAGTTAGTGCTGCTATTGAAACATTAAACAGAAACATTAATGGTCAAGATGCAAAATTTGTTAGCAGAACACCTGATGTTTTTGCAGCAGTTGTTGGTAGACCACATCTTGAATTCCGTTTAGCTACTAAGGATCCAAGTGGTAATCCAACATCTGGAATTAACAGAATTCAGTCAGAATTAACTGTAGTTACTGAACCGCGTGATCAGATAAAAACTTTAAGTTATTGGAATTCTTACCAATATTTAAATATATGGCTTGTAAAAGCTTTGCCTGCAACTACTGGTGGAGTTATTGTTGGTTATGCGCAATTTCCTTATGGAGGAAGCATGTCTACTGATGGTGTAGTGTGTAATGCAGCTCAATTTGCAAATACTGCTTCTACTACTTTAACACATGAGGTTGGACATTGGTTGGGTTTACGTCATACTTGGGGAGATGCATTATGTGGAGATGATCAGGTTGCTGATACTCCGCCACAAAGATATTCTAACGGTGTTGGAGATAATCCTGGTCCACTTCCAACAACTAACTCATTCCCATATCATGTAGGTCTTCAAAATCAAGGATGTATAGCTGATTCTCTTAATTGGGCGGGAGAGATGTTTATGAATTATATGGATTATACCAATGACCAATATGTTACAATGTTTTCTGAAGGTCAAGTAGATGTATTTAATGTTACATTGGATGGTGAAGATGGAAGTTTAGGATATAGAGAATATATGTGGCAAGAAGAAAATCTTATAGCTACTGGTACAAATGAAGGTGCAATACCACCATCATGTAATAAGCAAGCTGATTTTCAAGAAGGGTTTGGAAATTCATCTGTTTGTTTAGGAGAGGAGGTATGGTTTAAATCAAACAAATCAATGTTTGGTTCTTCAATAACATCTGTTCTTTGGGATTTAGGAGATGGAAATACTAGTACTATGGAAAATAATTATTTACATGATTATTCTTCTTCAGGTTTATACGATGTTTCTTTAACTATAAATTATAATGAAGAAACGCATGTAAGTTCAGATAATTTATCGTCTTTGGATTTAACAAACGCTACTTCATATGATTCAACAATTTCTTCAATAATTGTTCAGGGAACTCAATCTGAATTAAATGATATGAATGCCTCTAATATCACTTCTCATCCAATTGATAGTTTGGGTGTTTATTATAATCTACAAGGGACAACCTATTATAGAGGCTATGTCGATAAGGTTACTTATACAGCGTATTACAACAATTCATGTTCTTCAACTAAAGTTAAACAAGCTTTTATTGCTGTTAATCCAACAACTGCTTCAAATACTGCCTCATCATACTCTTATGGGTTTGAAAATGCAGATGATATTGTTAACGAATGGAGAGTAGTAAGTGCTAATGAAAACCCAAGTGATTGGGCTTTTAACTCTAGTGCATTAAGTTCATGGGAGTGGTTTGAAGGAAACAATAATACATCTTCATGTATTAAAATGTCTTCAAAAGATGGATCAAGTATTAGCGTGGATGATCTGATTTCACCAGCATATAATTTAAGTTCCTATACTACACCTGCAATAAAATTTAAATATACTGGTGC
>CAZJXE010000237.1:0-1919 GCA_964549835.1 uncultured Weeksellaceae bacterium | reverse complement strand
CAAACTTTAAATAAATCCTAGATAACCGGCTGTTGTTCCTACAACAAGAAAGAAACAAAATTCAACCAAATCTCTTGGTAATTTATTTAATACAACTTTTAGTTGAGTCATTTAACCTTGTGCTCCTCAGGTATAGTTTTTAATACCTTAACCACAAAGTCTTATTATCGAGGAAGCTTGCCTTTTTCTTTTGTTTTTTTAAAGAATTTAAATTGCATTTAATTTCTGCAATTTTTCAAATAAAATACATTTATACATTTAATCAATTAAATTTTCAAATGAATCTAAGGAAAAATTGTTTTGAGTAAATAAATTTAGAGGCTCTCGCATTATTTTTGAATATTTTTCCCAACCACCGACTGATTTATTATTTATGGGTGACCTTACCTGAACATTACTCGCTGTAAAAAAACCTTGCTTACTTTTATAAGGATATAAATAAGAATCATCCCAGTTAAATCCTAACCAAGTAATGAGTTTCTTGATTTCTGTTTCTGGATAGTTAACTAGTTTGTCATAGCTAAGAAAATAGATATTTTCTTTATATTTTTTTGAGTAAAAGCTCATTAAATTAAATTGATACATATAGTAATTTGCTGAATCAATTAGTGATGAAGAATATTCATTGCCACTCCCATTGAATTTTGCTCTATACATAGAAAGAAGATTATCTAGGGGATTTCTAAAAGTGTAAATAACTTTTGAATGTTCAAGCTTTGTTAATAAGTAAGGAATATGCATGTAGTTAGAAAGCGTTTTATTAGTTGTAAATTTCTTTGAGGAAAAATATTTAGCATATTTAGAATATGTTTCATCCATCTGATGAAAATTTGATTTCTTAGATTCAATAAAAGTATTATGGAAGATACTTGTTTCTCCAAGATTAAAAACGTCTTTATTGATTCCAATTATTGACTCAACTAAAGTAGATCCTGATCTAGGAAGTCCAACTATGAAGATATCTCTAAGATTCTTGAATTTAGAAAAGTCAAAAGATCTATCATTCGATGTCTCGTTTTTAATACTTTCAGAAAAATTTATTAAATATTTAATATTTGATGGCCTAACTTTTAGTTTTAAATCATTAGCCTCTTTTAGAAATTTAGAACTCTTTTCAAAATCTTTGAGTTTATGGGAAATATGAGATTTAGAAAATAATATTGTATAACGATCATAATTAGATTTGAAATCCAGTAAATTTAGTTTTTTAATTTTATTTTTTATTTCTTCATCTTTCTCAGTGTCAATAATCGTAGATAAAGAATAAAAAGATAGAGAATGTAAGGGATTGATTTTTAGGACTTTATTAAAAAAGTTGACACTCTCTTTTTTATTGCCAATTCCGACTGAGAAATTTGCGTATGTGTAGAGTATTACTTCATCATTTGGCGATATTGAAATTGCATTTTTGTAGTATGTTCTAGCTTCATTAAAATCACCAGTAGATGAATGAATATCTCCCAACAAACAATCAAATAAATGATTATTTGAAAATAATCTCTTGGCATTTATTGCCTCTAATTTTGCCTCTTTGGGCCTATTTAAATTTATTAAAATTTTTATTAGATTATGATAACCCTGCCACAGGTTAGGATTTAGATCTATTGCCTTTTTCGCAAATGGAAGAGATTCATAAAATCTACCGTTATTATTTAATATAAATCCCATTTTAAAAAATGGTATTGAATTATTGGGATTAATTTTTATCGCTTCTTTAAGTAATAGTATCGCGTCATTTGGCTTGTTCATGTATTGACAAATTGCGGCATAATTTAAAAAAACTTCTTGATTTTGAAATTTATTTTTTATTAGATCCTTATATATATTAGAAGCTTGAATAAAGTCTCCTTGTTTTTGCAGATTAAGCGCCTTTTCGAATAAATTTAATATTTCTTTATTTTTCATTAGTTTATAATTTT
>CAZJXE010000236.1:0-1928 GCA_964549835.1 uncultured Weeksellaceae bacterium | reverse complement strand
ATATATGGCCAGATTATCCTTCTAAAGAAGATTTCTTCTTTAATGAAGACGAATACTAAACTCCTCTTTTTTACCCTTTTTCTTTTGTTTACTATTTTTTAGAATTACCTTTGTTAGAACATAATAAATTCAATGGCAGGAATATTTAATGTAATAGGTAAGTTATTTGGAAACAAATATGAAAAAGATATAAAAAAAATTAAGCCAATCATTGATTTAATTCATAAAGAACACGCAAAAATTTCTTCTCTAAATAATGATGAACTTCGAGAACAAACTCAAATACTGAAAAATAAAATCAATGATTTTGTAAGCTCAGAAAGAGAAGAAATTAAAAGTCTTAAAGAAGAAGCAAATACAGATTCTACTTCAGTTAAAGAAAAAGAAATAGCTTATGAAAGAATTGATACACTTGAAAAGGAAGTTATAACTAAAATTGAAATAATCTTAAATGAAATTCTTCCAACTGCATTTGCAGTTATTAAAGAAACAGCACAAAGATTTAAAGAAAACACAGAAATAATTGTAAAAGCAAATGAATTTGATGTCTATTTAGCTTCAAAGAAAGATTTCGTTTCAATCAATAATAACAGCGAAGCTAGTTATAAAAATACTTGGGATGCTGCTGGAACTGATATTGTATGGGATATGGTCCATTATGATGTACAACTTATTGGTGGAGTTGTTCTTCATGAGGGAAAAATTGCTGAGATGCAAACTGGTGAAGGTAAAACACTTGTAGCTACACTACCAGTATACTTAAATGCCTTAACCGGTCTTGGTGTCCATCTAGTTACAGTAAATAACTATTTAGCAAAAAGAGATAGTGAATGGATGGGACCTTTGTTTCAATTTCATGGGCTAAGTGTAGATTGTATAGATAATCATCAACCAAACTCAGAAGAAAGAAGAAAAGCATATTTAGCTGATATAACTTACGGGACAAATAATGAATTTGGATTTGATTACCTTAGAGATAATATGGCAAAAAGACCTGCTGACTTGGTTCAAAGAAAATTACATTATTCAATTGTAGATGAAGTTGATTCAGTTTTAATTGATGATGCGAGAACACCACTAATTATTTCAGGTCCGACTCCTCAAGGAGATGTTCACGAATATAATGAGCTAAAGCATAAAATTGATCAATTAGCAAAAGTTCAACAGAAGTATGTAACTTCAATTTTATCAGATGCAAAAAAATTCTTCAAAGAAGGTGACCAAGAAAAAGGAGGTTTCAATTTATTTAGGGCATACAGAGGTTTACCAAAAAACAAAGCATTAATCAAGTTTTTAAGTGAAGAAGGAATAAAAACTCAATTGCAAAAAACTGAAAACTATTACATGCAAGATCAAAATAAAGAAATGCATATTATTGACGAGGAGTTATTCTTTGTAATTGATGAAAAAAATAACCAAATTGAACTAACTGAAAAAGGATTAAATTTAATGACAACCTCAATTGAAGATAAAGATTTCTTTATTCTTCCTGATGTTGGAAAAGAAATTGTTGAAATTGAAAAGTCAAATGTCAGTGATGAAGAAAAGGCTTCAAATAAAGAATCATTATTAAGAAATTTTTCTATAAAAAGTGAAAGAATACATACTGTCAATCAACTATTAAAGGCCTATACCTTATTTGAAAAAGATGTTGAATATGTAGTAATGGACAATAAAGTTAAAATTGTTGATGAGCAAACAGGTAGAATAATGGATGGCAGAAGGTATTCTGATGGTTTACATCAAGCAATTGAAGCAAAAGAAAATGTTAAAATTGAAGCTGCAACTCAAACTTATGCCACTGTAACTCTTCAAAACTATTTTAGAATGTATGACAAAATTTCTGGAATGACTGGTACTGCTGAAACTGAGGCAGGAGAATTTTGGGAGATTTACAAATTAGATGTTGTGTCTATACCAACCAACAG
>CAZJXE010000235.1:0-1933 GCA_964549835.1 uncultured Weeksellaceae bacterium | reverse complement strand
GGAAATACGAAACTAACAAATATTGAAAAGAAATCTTTAAAAGATGTTTTTTTAAATTATAATTCTATGCTTGGGAGCATAAGTCAATTAAGTGGAGTTGATATGATTTCATCTGGTTTAGGTATTCAAAAAGTTATTGTAAGAGGTTTTTCTGGCATGAGAGTTGTTACCTATTTAAATGGTATGCAAATAAATAATCAACAATGGGCTAATGATCATGGGATAGGTTTTACAGATTTGGGATTAGGTGAAGTTGAATTAATAAAAGGTTCAAGTGCCTTAAAATATGGTGCCGAAGCAATTGGAGGTCTTTTGTTTTTCAATGATCTTCCTTTTATTTCATCTGAAGAATTAAAGGGTTATGTTGCTACAAAATTTGATAATAGTAGTTATTTAAGCTCTAGTCAGTTTGGACTTAATTGGAAAAAGCAAAATTTTTATTTTAATTTATATGGACAGTATGCTTTATCATCTGATTACAGACTTCCAAATAATACATATTTATTTAATTCTAGATTTAATCAAAATGCAATAAAGTTTTCAATAGCTCATAGGCACAAAAATCTACAAAATGTCTTTAGGTATCAATATCATCATGAAAACCCAGGCATACCGGCCCATGCTCATGTTGATCCTGCTGATGTAGATATTTATGATATAACATCTTCTTCTTTAGATTTGAGTGATGGTTATAGACTATTAACTCCATATCAATTAGTTAATAATAATCTGTTTACTTTTAAATCAACATATTTAACTAATGATTTAAAATTAAGTCTACATATCGGCCATTTTATAAATAATCTTCAAGAATTTGATAAATGGACACGTCCTGCATTTGATTTAACTATCAATCAAACACAATTATCACCAAATGTTAGATATAAAGTAGATGATTTTATATTTAATTTAGGTTCTCAGCTTAGTATTTTGGATAATAAAAATAATCAAGATGAAAGATTGATGCCAGATGCTTCATCTTTAAGTGTTGGCCCTTATGTAACAATTGATTATGAGGGAAATAATTTTGGCTTTAATTATGGGATGCGATATGATTATAAAAGTATAATTTCAGAAGATAATTATTCAAATACTGATTATGATAATCAGTTTTCAAATACAAGTTTCTCATCGGGAATCTATTTTGATTTAGCAGACCATATATTAAGACTTTCATATTCTGGAGCATATAGAGCCCCTCATTTTTCTGAATTATTTTCTGAGGGTGTTCACCATGGAACAAACAGATATGAATTGGGTAATGAAAATTTAAATATTGAATTTTCAAATCAAATAGATTTTAAATATCAATGGTCAAATGAACATTTTGGAATTGTTTTTAATCCATTTCTGCAGATTGTATCTGATTTTATATCTATTATTCCAACCGACTCTTTTGCTAGTAATTATAGAGTTTATAATTACATACAATATGAAAATGTTGATATGAAGGGGTTTGAAATGAACTTACATTATCACCCACATCAGTTGCACAATTTACATTTAGAACAATCTTATTCTTTTTTACAAGCCAACAACAAGGATAGTGAATTTGGTCTGGCTTTAGTGCCTGCTAATAGTATAAAAACAAAAGTATTATTTGATTTTAATGACTATAAGAATTTAGTGAAATATAAACTTGATTACTTTTCCATTTATCACACATATAAATTTAGTCAAGAAAATTTTGCTGAGTATGAAGAATTAACTGAAGCATATGATTTAATTAATTTACTGCTTGGTTTAAAGATTAATCAAAAAATTAATTGTTCAATTGGAATAAATAATCTTTTAAATAAAGAATACACTCCACATATTTCAAGAATAAGGGGAGTAGCCGGAGGAATTCCTGATCCGGGTAGATCATTTAATATTAATTTGAAATATGAATTTTAAAAATACTCTGATGAGCTTTCATGAAGCGAAACACCTA
>CAZJXE010000234.1:0-1947 GCA_964549835.1 uncultured Weeksellaceae bacterium | reverse complement strand
GATGGATATCTTTTCTTTAATGCAACTCCAGTAGAGGTATCAACAAATAACAATTCTATTGATTTAGAAATTAGATTATATGAAGGGAATCAAGCAAGAATAAATAAGGTATCAGTAAAAGGAAATACAAAAACACAAGATCATGTAATTATGCGTGAATTAAGAACAAAACCAGGTGATTTATTTAAAAGATCTGATATTATGAGGTCTCAAAGAGAGCTTGCTCAAATGCAGTATTTTGATCCCGAAGCATTTGATGTAAAAATTGATCCTAAGCCGGCGAGAAATGAAGTTGATATTACTTATATAGTATCAGAAAAATCTTCTGATCAAATACAACTTCAAGGCGGATGGGGAGGAGGTCGAGTTGTTGGATCTTTAGGTCTAACCTTTAATAATTTTTCATCAAGAAATATTTTTAATGGATCAAAATGGAGACCTCTTCCTTCTGGTGATGGTCAAAGGCTGTCATTAATTGCTAGATCTAATGGAGCATATTATCAAAACTATAATATCTCATTCACTGAGCCATGGCTGGGTGGAAAAAAACCAACATCGCTTCAAGTTTCTCTATATAGATCTGTATCATCCAATGGTCTTACAGATGATCAAAGACAAGAAATTCAAGTTTCTGGACTATCTTTAGGAATAGGAAAAAGGTTAAAAAAACCTGATGACTATTTTGGTATTTACAATGGTTTAAATTTTGTACAATATAAATTAAGCAATTCTCAATCTTTCTTTTCATTTAGAAATGGAGAATCAAATAATATAAACTACAATATTAATATTACAAGAAATTCTATAGATCAAATAAATTTCCCAAGACAAGGGTCTAATTTTATATTATCACTAAAACTCTCACCACCATATTCTATGTTTGATGATGTAGATGACTATTCATCTTTATCTGATCAAGAAAAATATGAGTGGGTTGAATACTATAAATGGAAATTCAAAGCTACATGGTTCTCCCCTTTCACCGAAAAACTAGTTCTAGCTACTAAAACAGAATTTGGATTTTTAGGAGCATATAATGAACAACTAGGCGTTTCTCCATTTGAAAGATTTTATGTTGGTGGAGATGGTCTTAGTGGAATGGGGTATATGAACGATGGTAGAGAATTAGTAGCCCTAAGAGGATACTCTAATAACTCACTATCTCCTCAAACCGGAGCTACTATTTATAATAAATATACAGCAGAACTAAGGTATGCATTAAGTCTTAATCCAACATCAACAATGTATGCTCTTGCCTTTTTAGAAGCTGGAAATGCGTGGGAAAAATTTGATGATTTCAATCCATTTGGAGTAAAAAGATCTGCTGGTATTGGTATAAAAATTATGCTACCAATGATAGGTATGATGGGATTAGATTATGGCTGGGGATTAGATGAAATTATTGGAAATCCAGATGCAAATGGAGGACAGTTTCATTTCTCTATAGGACAAAATTTTTAACTAAATTTGTAATATGAAAAAAACAATTTATCTTTTAATTATTTCTTTAATATGTAGCATCAATGTACAGGCTCAAAAGTTTGCTTATATTGACTCAGACTATATTCTTAACAAAATACCTGAATTCAAACAAGCTCAAGATAAACTTGATGCACTTTCTGCAGAATGGCAAAAAGAAATTGAAAAAAAATTTAATGATGTAGAAGATATGTATAGAGCATATCAACAGGAACAAGTTCTTCTAACTGAACCAATGAAAAACAAAAGGGAAGAAGCAATTATGAAAGCTGAAAAGGAGGCAAAAGATTTGCAAAGAAAATATTTTTCTCCTCAAGGCGATCTAAACTTAAAAAGACAAGAATTGATAAAGCCAATTCAGGACAAAATTTATGATGCTGTTCAACAATTGGCTAATAACAATAAATACGCAATTATATTTGACAGTTCAAGTGATTTAATAATGTTATATTCAAATCCTAATCTTGA
>CAZJXE010000233.1:0-1948 GCA_964549835.1 uncultured Weeksellaceae bacterium | reverse complement strand
AAGGTAAACATACATGGGCATCCAGAAGATACTACAGTGGCAGTACCATTAGAATCTCCAGAACATATTGGTGAGGCAAGCTCTCCAAAAAGTATCGCAAAAGGATCAGGTAGATTTATAGTTGTTTCTTCATAACATCCTGTAGAATCAGTAATATGTACCCAATACGATCCAGCTGATAAATCTTGAATAACAGGATCTGTACTATTATTAGACCATATGTATGTATATGGAGCTGACGAGTTTCCTGATATGTTAACACTTATGCTACCATCAGATAAGCCATTACATGATGGGAAAGTTCTATTTATAGATGAAATTATTGTTCCAGGCCAGCAAGGAGTAAGATTAGAATTATAAATCCCATCCATATTGGTCCCCATATAACTTCCCCAAGCAATTCCAGAATTTGGAATAATTGAAGTAGTTTCATATCTAAAAACATTAATTCCCTTTACTCCCATTGGGTTCAAACTATCTTTTTTAACTGAGTAAACTAAATCTAATAATCCATCATTATCTAAATCACTTATCAAGGGAGTTGAGGCAATATTTACTCCTGTTCTAATTTGATCTAGTGTGATAATGGTATCATTAACAAAATCTATAGATTGAACTCTACTGTTAAAGTATCCATTATTAAAATAAACAATTGAAAATATTCCTTCATCCCTTCCATCATTATTTAAGTCAACAGCATTAGCAGATGGGAAATTAATTGTTCCTAAACTATCTATGAATTTTACAGAGCCGTCTGAACCATCTAACATAACCTGAAAATAATCATTGTATGCAGGTGCTACCCCATTAAATAAAACCAGTAAAACATCTGGTGTTAAATCTCCTGTAAAATTTCCAATAACTGGCTCGGCGCTCGATTCAGTTCCTGGTTTTTGATATGTCCAAATTGGTGTAAATGATTGACCATCTATTTTAGTTACCAAACCATCATAAGATTGAATAATAAAATCATAAAACCCAGAACTATTTTGATGAATAGCAGCTGGAGCAATATATCCTTTGTTTGGGTCACTATCTAGAATTATTGAAGCACTTAAATCACCTAAAATTAAATCATCTAACAATGCAGCATAAAAGCTTCCTCCATAATTCTCTCCACCAGTACCATATAAAACCCATAAATTTCCGGTATTTTGAATATCAGCAACTAAAGGAGAGCAATAAGTTTCTGCACTGTCAGGAACAACTGCTTTAACAATTAAATCTCCAGTGAGTGAACTTACAATCATTAAATGACCAGGAGGTCTATTTGACTGAAATGATGGAGCAGCGTGATCTCCTCCATTAGAAACAAGAATATCATCCAAAGAATCACCATCAACATCATGTATAAATTGTGGGTTATAAAAATTATAAATTCCACTATCAGCAGGATTCGTATTATAAGGAAAAAATTCCCATAATAGTGATCCGTTAGTGCCATCTATTGCTAATAGTTGGGCAGAACGACCAGAAATAACTACATCATTAGTCCCATCGGAATTTAAGTCTTTGAAAATTGCGCTTCCAAAAATTTCATCTCTAGATGATCTTTTCCAAAGTAATGATCCATCACTACCATCATATGCCATAATTCCGCTGTTATTAAAAGTACTATCTACACCACCACCAATAACAATATCCATAATATTATCTCCATTAAGATCACATGCTCTTGGTGAAGATAGAGTTGCTGTAGAGTCAGTAAATGATTGCCAACTTTGGGCAAAAGAAAATATTGAAAATAGAAGAAAAACTGAAGTTAAAAATTGTTTCATTTAGTAAATTTTATACGCTAGTAAAGTTATAAAAATTGTAAAAAATAATCTACGCTTTTATAAATATATTTTTATTAAAATAAAGAATTATAGAAAATTATAAAATTTATTACAGCATAAAAAATAGCAGGAAGAATTTCAAGAAATGTATCTTTAATTTTTACTCTTAC
>CAZJXE010000232.1:0-1948 GCA_964549835.1 uncultured Weeksellaceae bacterium | reverse complement strand
CCTCCAGCACCAGAGGCTACAGCAATACCATCTGAACCACCAGCGCAAATATTCATACTATCAGTAACTATAGATTGTAAAGGAGATCCAGGTGCAGTAATTGAAATGTCTTGGGTAATTTGACAACTACCATTATCACTAACAGTTATAGCGTATACGCCCGTTGATAAGCCATCAAAAACAGTATCATAAGGAATTGGGTTAGGATTTAAAACTCCATTAATATAATAACTAAATGGAGTTAACATAGTACTTAAAACTTCAACAGTGATCTGTCCATCATTATCATCCCAACAACTAACATCAGAATGAGAAATAGCAAATTCAATTGGAGTAATTGTATCAGACTCTAATGAATTATTAGCACATTCAGATTCTTGAGTCATATAGAAAAATTGATAGCCCAAAGGAATACTAGCTGAATCAATAGTATACATAGTGTCAGGATAATTAACATCAGCAAGCAAAGTATATGGCCCACCAATATTATCAGATCCAAAAATATGATAAACTGTGGAAGGGTTAGCTCCAAAGGACTCATTCCAATCTAGTGTTAAATCACCATCTCCATCTAAGAATGCACATTGTAAGTCTGGTTCAGGCAGAGAATTTGCAGCTGTAACTTCAATTGAGATAGTAGCTAAAGTAATCGCAGGAGCAGGACAAAAATCGTCATAAGCCTTTATTGCAAAATTATATAGATTAGATGTGTTTCCACATCCAGCATTAGCAGTAACATGACTACATGCAGTTTGCCAATTGAAAAAACCATCAACAAATGTAGGATTAGAAAACGGAGGAGTAAGACCTGCTCCGTTGTCAAATGTTGCACATGGTGGATTTGCACAATCTGTGATAGTGACAAAATCACCAGCCATTTGTCCTCCAGTTATTTCTAAAGAAACATCTTGAGGTTCACCATTTGGATATACATCAAAATCATCTGAATGGATTTGAAAACTAATTATTCCCCCAGCCGGAACGGTTGTAGAATAAGAAGGTAAACCAGTTATTGGATCAGTAAATGGTGGAGAAATTGTTGGAGGTATATTATTTGTTCCTCCACTTAGTGTTGGACATGCAATTAAAACCGCTTGAATTTCTCTAAAAATTTGAGCTACTAATTGATCACATTTATAAGCATCTATTCTAACAACAGTTACAAAATTTCCTGATGTTGTTGAATTATATGAAATTTCTCCAGTAACTGTATCTAAAGTAACTCCTCCAGGAAGTGGATTGTCATAGGAATATGGAGCTACGAAAGGTAAAGGTGCAGGAGCTACAGGAGGATTATATGCCCCAAAAAAATCATCTAATGGCTCATCCCATGCATAATAAACTTCATCTAATTCATCATCAGAAGCATTGTGAGAATATGAAAAAGGATATCCCGTACAAATAATAGTTTTTGGACTTTCATTAAAAATTGGGGATGAATCAAAACATGGATCAGCCGGAACAAGATTACCTAAATTATCGTAGAAAGGAAACATAGAAGCTCTTAGAGTAAAGCCCTCAGAAGGTGAGGTTGGACTAGAAAGAACAAGATTTGAAATCGCACCATTTCTGCAGCATGAATCCCAAGTAAAATGCCAACCTGTTGCTGGTGGTGAACCAGGCAAACTCACAGGAAGCGATTCATAAATATATTCCTCAACTGCTCCAACAGGATTACCAGTACAATCAAGTTGAGGGTTTCCACTGTTTACAAAATCACAGTCAGGAGAAATATCTGTATTTGCAATAAAATCAACAGATAAGCTAGTTACTGTTGGATGGTCATGCACAAATATTGTTTGAGCAAATTGACTAAGTGTAACACCATCACAATCTCGATATAATTTTAATTTAAAAATATATTTTCCTGCATCAGGACCAACCTTGATACATTCCCATGTTATTTCACCACCCATTAAATGGGTTGCCTGCATTTGAAAAACACTAA
>CAZJXE010000231.1:0-1948 GCA_964549835.1 uncultured Weeksellaceae bacterium | reverse complement strand
ATAATACAGAATATTGGAGTGTTTAAACATTATGAATTATTAAGTAAAGGGTTAGTTTCATCTAGCGACATAATATACTTTTTGTCCCTTTCTTATATTTTCTTGTTTTTTAGTAAATACAGAATTGAAATAAAGTCATTATAATGAATAGGCATCAAAATATATTTATCATTTTTATTATAATAATTTCAGTAAATGTAATTAGCAATTTCTTTAGTTTTGATATTGATCTTACAGAAGATAAAAAATACACTTTATCTGATAATAGTAAAAAAATATTATCACAGGTTGATGATATTCTTACAATTAAAGTGTATTTAGAAGGAGAACTTCCAACAGGATTTCAAATGTTAAGCTCATCAATTAATGATTTCTTAATTAATTGTAAAAATGAAAATAGTCAAATACAATTTGAGTTTATAAATCCAAATGATAATAATGAAAGTAAAAAACAAGAGATTTTTACTCAATTACAATCACAGGGATTATTTCCAACTGATTTAACAATTAAAAAGACAAGTGAGACATCTAGAAAAATTATTTTCCCTGGTGCAATAATGTATTTTAAAGAAAAGAGAGAGTCTGTGAATTTGCTAGAAAATAATTTCTCTCTTAGTCCTCAAGAAAACATAAACAATTCTATTGAAAATGTAGAATTCCATCTAATTTCAACAATTAATAAAATTTTGAATAATAGAAAAGATAATATTGCTTTTTTAAAAGGAAATGGTGAATTATTAAGTACTCAAACATTTGATATAACAAATTCGGTTAATAATGATAATAATAACCTTAATTACTATTATAATGTTGAAGAATTTGATTTAAAGAAATTTGAATTTGATAGCATTAATAATCAACCGGACATTTCATTACAATTAAAAAACCTTAATAGATACAAGGTCATAATTATAGCTAAGCCTACTATTCCATTTAATAAATTAGATAAGTTTCTAATCGATCAATATATAATGAATGGTGGAAAATTACTTCTTTTAATTGATGGTGTTAATGCATCAATTGATAGTATAAATAATCAAAATGGTTATTTTATTGCTAAAAAAAATGATCTTAATCTAGATGATCAATTATTTAAATATGGTGTTAGAATAAATTCAGATCTTGTTCAGGACCTAAGATCTACTGAAATACCTATTGTAACTGGTTATAGTAATAATAGACCTATTCAAGAACTATTTAAATGGCCCTACTACCCTCTTATTTCAAGTAAAAGTAATCACCCGATAACAAATAACCTTGATGGAATTAAAAGTGATTTTATAAGCTCTATTGATACTTTAAAGAATAATATTAAAAAGACCATACTCTTAGAAAGTTCAAATAATTCAAGATTAGTTCAATCACCTTCTAAAGTTAGTTTAGGTATTATTGAGAACCCTCCACCAGCAGAAAGCTATAATAAAGAGAATATCCCGCTAGCTGTATTATTAACTGGAAAATTCACATCTGTTTTTAAGAACAGAATTGTTCCAAAAAACAATGAAATTAATTTTAAAAGTTCAAGTGATAGTACAAGTATTATTATAGTTTCAGATGGTGATCTAATAGCTAATGAGGTATCATCTTCTGGAAATGCATTTCCTCTAGGTTACGATAAATTTATAAACTATACATTTGATGGAAATAAAAAGTTTATTATCAATGCTATTCAATATTTAAATGATCAGAACGGATTAATAAAATTACGTTCTAAAAATATTAAGTTACGACTTCTAAATAATGATATTATATCAAACTATAGAATGCCAATAACTATAATAAATCTGATTTTACCGATATTAATTTTTCTTTTTTTAATTTTTATAATTAATCAAAAAAATAAACTTAAATATGATTAAAAAGGTTTTATTTCTATTGGTTATTATTTCTTCTATTTATTTAATAAATAATGAAAATAAAAAAATAAAAAAGGAAGCGGAGAAAAAAT
>CAZJXE010000230.1:0-1956 GCA_964549835.1 uncultured Weeksellaceae bacterium | reverse complement strand
GGTGGATACCATTTTTCTGATTCAATTATTTATGGGTTTTCACATACGCATTTAAGTGGAACAGGAATTTCTGATTATGGTGATGTTTTATTGATGCCTACAACTGGAAAAATTCATTTAACTAATGGAGTAGAAAAAGCAAAATTAAATAATGGTCTAATTAATGAACTAGGTTATGCCTCAAAATTCTCGCATAAAAATGAAACTGCCCAAGCAGGCTATTACCAGGTTTTGTTAGATGATTATGACATTAATGTTGAGCTAACTAGCTCTGTCAGAGCTGGTATTCACAGATATACTTTTCCTAAAAATAAAGAGGCAAATGTGATATTAGATCTTAAGCATAGAGATAAATTACTTGATTATAAAATCAATATAATTGATAGTCAAACTATTGTTGGCTTTAGGCATTCATCAGAATGGGCAAGAGATCAGAGAATTTATTTTACACTTAAATTTTCTATTCCTTTTATGAATCTTCCAACAATTGAAGGAGAAGAAAATGAGGATAAAGGTTTTAATAATGAAAAAAATGTAGTTGCTCTTTCATTTGGAAAAATTTCAGCGCCTTTAGAAATAAAAGCATCAATTTCTGCAGTTGACAATAATGGATCAAATAACAACATGAGCGAAATTAGCATGCTAAATTTCGATCAGCTTAAACAAAAAGCTCAGCAAAAATGGAACAAAGAATTAAATAAAATTCAAATTAAGAGTAAATCAAAAACAAAAAAAGAAATTTTTTATACTGCTCTTTATCATTCCTCACTAAATCCAAATACTTACAATGATATTAATGGAAATTATCTTGGAATGGATTTTAAAAAACATAATACTAATGACAAACATTATACTATTTTTTCACTTTGGGATACTTTCAGGGCTACTCACCCATTATTTACAATAATAAATATTGAAAAAACTAATGAGTTTATAAGAACATTGCTAAGACAATACAATGACGGAGGGCGTTTACCAATTTGGGAATTAGCAGCTAATTATACGGATTGTATGATTGGGTATCATGCAATACCAGTAATTGTAGATGCATATGTAAAAGGAATTCGTGATTGGGATACAGAACTAGCATTAGAGGCCATGATTAAATCTGCTCAAAGTGACAGATTTGGTCTAGCTGCATATAAAAAAAATGGTTTTATTAAAGCTAGTGATGAACCCGAATCTGTTTCAAAAAATTTAGAATATGCTTATGATGATTGGTGTATAGCTATAATGGCTGACTCTCTTGGAAAAGATTCAATCGCTAAGATTTTTTATGAAAGAGCTCAATATTATAAGAATCTTTATGACCCTAGTTCGGGATTTTTTAGAGGTAAAAATGCATATTCTTGGTTTAGTCCTTTTAAGCCTGAAGAAGTCAATTTTCATTATACTGAAGCAAATGCTTGGCAATATTCTCTTTTTACTCCTCAAGATATTTCAGGTCACATTAAATTAAAAGGTGGTAACGAAAATTATGAAAAACATTTAGATAGTATGTTTTTGTCTAAAGTAAAAACAACTGGAAGACATCAGCCTGATGTGACTGGATTGATTGGTCAATATGCACATGGAAATGAACCCAGTCACCATATGGCATACTTGTATAATTACGTAGGTAAAGCTAGCAAAACACAGAAATATGTTGCAAAAATTTTAAATGAGCAATACACAGAGAAGCCTGACGGACTTTCAGGTAATGAAGATTGTGGGCAAATGTCATCATGGTACGTTCTGAGTAGCCTTGGATTTTATCCAGTAACTCCTGGTCTTGATTATTATACAATAGGAACTCCAATCTTTGAAAAAGCAAAAATCAATTTAGAAAACAATAAGACCTTTGAAATAATTGCCAAAAATGTATCTGATAAAAATATATATATTCAATCAGTAAAACTAAATGGAAAAGATTATAAAAATAGCTTTCTAAAACATTCTTCAATTTTAGATGGAGGT
>CAZJXE010000229.1:0-1969 GCA_964549835.1 uncultured Weeksellaceae bacterium | reverse complement strand
GACACATTAAAAGATTTTCATATTCTAAGTCATAATTTAAGATAGATGCTACTTGATCTCCAATATCATTTACCTCTACAAGAACAAATGCTTTATTATATGCGGTTGCAATATCATAAATGACATTTGGAAAAAGCATTGGTTTGATTTCATTATTACGATACTTACCTACAACCTTATATGGAAACTCAGTTATATCAAATACTAAAAATGCCGAGTAATCATTTCCTAATCCACGAGCAACATCGACTGTAACCATATAATTATGATCTTTTCTTGGCACTTCATATATGTCTAGTCCTGCATTTTTTTGTATCGGGTCTTCATATACAAGTGTTTTCAATTTTGAAGGATTAATCAGTGTATTAACAGATCCTAGAAATTCACATTCAAACTCAACTTTAAATTGTTGTTCAGATGTGTTTGCAATTGTTTGTTCTCTCCATGCCTCATCTCTACCTGGTACTTCAGACCAATGAACATCAGTAGGTTTATATTCATTCTTTCCTCTTTCTGCATCATGCCACATTCGATAGAAATGATTCATACCTCTTGGGGTAGAAACAATTATAACTTTTGTTTTTTGACCAGATGAAATTGTAGGATATACAGATGCAAAGAAGTCATCTGCAATGTGATTTGGAATGAACGCAAATTCGTCTAAGAATATAACGTTGTATGATCCACCTCGAACAGCAGATGATGATGTAGAGTTAGCAGATATTTTTGAACCATTTTCTATTTCTAATGAACCTTTGTTCCATGATATGATACCTTGTTGCATCCATCGTGGTAAATTTTCATATGCGAGTTGTAATCTACCTAGTAAATCACGGGCAGTAGAAGCTTTGTTTGCAAGTATAGCAATATTAACGTTATCATTAAATATTGCATAATGTAAGAGATAAGATACCACTGTTGTAGACTTACCTGTCTGCCGAGGCATCTTACAGATGTTGAAACGGTGTTCATGGAAATTTTCAATTAATTTTTTCTGGAATGCATATTGTTTAAAAGGAACTAGTCCTTCATCAAGAGATACAATCTTAATGTAGTTGTTTGCAAAATATACAGGATCATCTTTACACTTCAAGAATTCTTGTATGTTCTCCTTTGTAAATTCAATCGGAGTGTTTGCTTTTTTTAAATTTGGATTACCAAGATAGACTTCACTCATATTTACTTATCTCCTTTTAGTTGCTTCAATCTATCTTTTGCAATAGGTGCTGATGGACCTGGTTTAATTATTCTCATTGCTTTTACATTAGCTATTTTTTCTGTTGCATGTCTTGCGTCCATTTTTGGATCTTCTTTTCCTAATACCTCTATTGATTTTCTCTTAAATGTTGGTTTTACATATCTTTTGTTAACTAAAACCTCAACAGTTTTACCCTTATCTTTTGATTTTCCTAATGTTAAAGCATTTTTTATACGTTGTGAAATTTTTTTATTTTGATAAGCAGCACCTCTTTTTTCATATCGTTTTCCCACATTCTTAGATGTTGTAAAAAATGCCTCTTTACCTGGTTCTGCCATAGTTCTATTTTTCTTATAATAACCCGTTCTTTTTGCCCATTCAAGATTTGATCCTGTCAATTTTAACCCAGCCCCAGACTTTGCGGGTTGAATACCTGTCTTCATATAAGTACCAATTTTTTTTGCAGAACTACCATGATAACCAAGTTGATGAGTTCCTTTTTCAATTGCTTTTTTTGCAAAATATGGGTCAATGGATTTAGAAAATATTTTAGGACCAATCTTCTTACCAATTTTCTTTATTGCTACTTTAGCAATAGTTCCTAGACCTTCATCAAGTTCTTCAGTTTCTGTAATAAATTGTTTGAAGGTTTTCATCAGCAGTTCCAGCGTCTAAGTGCCTTGTTTATTCTTGAATTAGGATCTCTACTTGTCTTGGCAGAGGTAAGTTTCTTCTTCATACCTTTCATTCTTCTACAGAATGATAATCTTC
>CAZJXE010000228.1:0-1972 GCA_964549835.1 uncultured Weeksellaceae bacterium | reverse complement strand
GTCTCAAACACCAATGGGGTAACCCGTGCCGGTTCGATCCCGGCCCTGGGTACAAGGTATTTAAATTAGCTTCTAGTTACTATGAATAAAAGTAAACAAGACAGATACGATTTTGCATATTTAAAACTTGCTCTTGAATGGGCCAATCTGTCATACTGTAAAAGAAAAAAAGTAGGTGCTTTAATTGTAAAAGATAAAATGATTATCTCTGATGGCTACAACGGTTCTCCTTCTGGATTTGACAATAATTGTGAAGATGACAATGGGGATACTCATTGGTATGTTCTTCATGCAGAAGCTAATGCAATTTTAAAAACTGCAAAATCCAATCATAATTGTTCAGGAGCAACATTATATCTTACTCACTCTCCGTGCAAAGAATGTAGTAAACTCATTCACCAATCGGGTATTATAAGATTAGTTTATATTGATCAATATAAAGATACTTCTGGCTTAGACTTTCTAAAAGAAGCTGGAATTGAAATTAGGGAGGTTGTTAAATCCCAATTATTAAGCTAATGAAAAATAAGTTTCAACCAATAATTTTTTCGTTACTAATAATACTTGGAATTCTTATTGGCAAAAATCTTAACAACAATAAAAATATAGATACTAATGAAAAAATAAATTCTATAATTAATCTTATTAATTCAAATTATGTTGATAGTGTAAATAAAAATTTTGAAGACCAAATAATTAATTCAATAATCAAAGATCTTGATCCCCATACCTCATACATTTCAAAAAAAAATTATCAAAGTGTTGAAGAAAATATGTTAGGGGGTTTTAGTGGAATAGGTATAGAATTTAATATAATCGATGACACAATAGTAGTTGTTTCTCCTATAAATGGGGGGCCATCTCAAAAACTAGGAATTATTTCTGGTGACAGAATTGTAACTGTAGATAGTATTAATGTTGCAAGTATAGGTATTGAAAACAATGATGTTATAAAAAAACTAAGAGGTGAAAAAGGAACAAAAGTTTCAGTTCAAATTAAAAGAAGAGGCTTAACAGATCTAATTCCTTTTACTATAATTAGAAATACAATCCCGCTAAATAGTGTTGATGTTTCATTAATTATAAATGACAGTATTGGTTTTATAAAACTTAATAGATTCTCAGCCAAAACAACATCTGAATTCAATAAAGCATCAAGTGATTTATTAAAGAGTGGTATGAAAAAATTAATTTTAGATTTAAGAGATAATCCTGGTGGATACCTAAGTGCAGCTGTTAACATATGTGATAATATACTTAAAAGAGGTGAGCTTATTGTATACACAATGGGAAGAATGAGGGATAAAACTGAAATTTATTCAGAAAAAACTAATGATTTAGAAAATATAAAAATTGCTATATTAATAAATGAAGGATCCGCTTCAGCTTCTGAAATCATTGCAGGAGCAATACAAGATAATGATAGAGGGGTTATAATAGGAAGGCGATCCTTTGGCAAAGGTTTAGTACAGGAAGAGATAAGAATGAATGATGGATCAGCAATTAGGTTAACTACACAGAGATATTATACACCTTCAGGAAGATCAATTCAAAAAAATTATGAAGAAAATAATGAAGAATATTTTATGGAACAATTTCTCAGAGAAGAATCAATACTTCCAGACTCCTTAAAATACAAAACTAAACTTGGAAGAGAAGTTTATGGAGGTGGTGGAATAAATCCAGATATTAAAATTCAAAGAGATACTACACTTAATTTTAAAATGATTAATTTAATTCTTATTAATGGGTGGATTAGAGACTTTTCAATGCAATACTCAGACAGAAATAGAAATAATATTTTTAAAACAACAAGCTCAAAAGAATACCTTTCAAAAATTGAGGAAATTTTATTATCGCAGTTTCTGAAATATATAGATGATATTGAAGTTGGTATTTCCAAAAAATTAAATAAATCAGATAAAAAATATTTAAAAAAACAAATCAAAGCAAACATTGCTAGAAATCTGTG
>CAZJXE010000227.1:0-1975 GCA_964549835.1 uncultured Weeksellaceae bacterium | reverse complement strand
TCATTAGCACTATCTCTAATTTCTTTTTTTATTTCATTAGAGGCGTCTTTAACTTCTCGAATTGTTTTTCCTAATGTTCTAGCTAAACTTGGAATCTTACTTGATCCAAAGAATATGACTATAAAAAGTAAAATTATAATTATTTCGGGACCGCCTATAAATAAAGCCATAATTAAAGTGAAAGTATAAAAATAATCAAAAATTATTTCTTCTTACTATCCTCTTTTGAACTAATAGTATCCAACATTATTGGAGAAGCAATAAACAATGATGAGTAAGTTCCAACTAAAACTCCAACCATTAATGCAAACATAAACCCTCTAATAACTTCACCACCAAATACAAAAATTATTAGAAGTACAAAAAAGGTTGTTAATGAAGTATTTATTGTTCTACTAAGTGTGCTATTTAAAGAGCTATTCATAAATTCATGAATCTTTTTCTTTTTGTTGATATTCATGTATTCTCTAACCCTATCAAATACAACAACCGTATCATTTAGTGAGTATCCAATTATTGTTAAAATTGCAGCAATAAATGCTTGATCTATTTCTAAAGAAAAAGGTAAAATTCCATAGAAAACTGAGAAGATTGAAAGAACAATTACAACATCATGAAAAACAGCTGCAACTGCACCTAAACTAAACTGCCATCTTCTAAAACGAAGTAAAATATAGAGAAATATTACAAGCAATGAGAAAATAATTGACCACACAGCGGCATCCTTAATATCATCTGCAATTGTAGGCCCAACTTTTTGTGAACTCATTATTTCATAATCTAAGCCAGTAGTTTTCAAACCTTCATTTAATTTATCTTCAACAACTTTATCAGTTGAAACGTCATTATTATTAATCATGTATGAGGTAGTTATCTTTACCTGATTATTTTCTCCAAATGTTTTTACTTGAGGAGTATACTTCAAGCCATCATTATCAACAAAAACATTTGAAAGTTCACTTCTTAAATCTTCATTATTTACAGTATCATCAAATCGAACAACAAAAGTTCTACCCCCATCAAAATCTACTCCCAATTGAAGTCCTTTTGTTAATAATGAACCTAAACCAAGTAAAACAATAACAGAAGAAATTACATAAAAACGTTTTCTTAAACCTATAAAGTCAACATTAGTATTTTTAAATGCTCCTTTTGTTAATTTATTAGAAAAATTCATGTCTTTTCCTTTCTTTAATCTAGCGGAAATAACTAATCTAGTAATAAAAATTGCTGCAAAAAGAGAAGTAATAATTCCTATTACTAAAGTGGTTGCAAAACCTTTAATTGGTCCTGTTCCGAAAGTATATAAAATGATACCTGTTAAAAGAGTTGTTACATTAGCATCAATAATTGAACTATATGCACTATTATAACCATCAGATATAGCTAATCTTATTCCTTTTCCATTTGTTAACTCCTCTCTAATTCTTTCATAAATCAGTACGTTTGCGTCAACTGACATACCAATTGTTAAAATAATACCAGCGATTCCTGGAAGTGTAAGAACAGCGCCTAATGAAGATAAAACTCCAAAAATGAAAAAGATATTAGCTAATAAGGCAACATTAGAAACAATACCAGCTCTGTTGTAATAAAAAATCATGTAAAACAACACGAGTAATAATGCAAAAATAAAAGAAGTTAAACCAGAGCTAATTGCTTCTTCTCCAAGAGAAGGACCTACAATAGCTTCTTCAATAATTCTTGCAGGTGCCGGTAATTTACCAGATTTTAAAATATTTGCTAAATCTTTGGCTTCATTTACTGAAAAATCACCAGAAATAGAAGATCGACCCCCACTAATTTCGCTTTGCACAGTTGGATAAGAATAAACAAAACCATCTAAAACAATTGCAACGCTTTTACCAATATTTTCAGCAGTAAGTCTTTTCCATTGCTTAGCACCTTCTTGATTCATAGACATTGAAACTTCAGCTGATGAATTATATTGACCAAATGCTTGAGAAGCATCAGT
>CAZJXE010000226.1:0-1977 GCA_964549835.1 uncultured Weeksellaceae bacterium | reverse complement strand
AATAAGAAAGATTTTGGAACTCAAAAATCATTACAAATAATGGTAGGTAAAAGAAGAAAATTGCTTGATTATCTAATGAATAAAGATATTATCAAATATAGAGAACTTGTAAAAGATCTCGGTTTAAGAAGATAATTTCAATCTAAACGAAGGCAATAATGATTGCCTTCTTTACTTTATACACGAAAAATACAATGATAAAAGAAGAAAAAGAAATAATTAAGTTAGATGATGGAAGAGAAATCACTCTAACAACCGGAAAATTAGCAAAACAAGCACACGGATCAGTTGAAGTTAGAATGGGTAAAACTCACTTATTAGCTACAGTTGTTTCAAACAAAGAGGCAAGAGAAGGAGTTGATTTCCTTCCACTTACAGTAGACTACAGAGAAAAATTTGCTGCAGATGGTCGCTTCCCTGGAGGATTTTTAAAGAGAGAAGCAAGACCAACAGATCAAGAAATATTAGTAATGAGATTGGTTGATAGAATACTACGACCAATGTTTCCAAGCGATTACCATGCTGAAGTTCAAATAATGATCTCATTAAATTCTCATGATGAAAATGTAAAGCCTGATGCATTAGCCGCATTAGCTGCTTCTACAGCAATAGCTATTTCAGATATTCCATTTAATGGACCTATTTCTGAAGTTAGAGTTGCAAGAATTGACAACAATTTTATAATTAATCCTTCATCTGAAGATTTAGAATCTGCTGATATTGATTTAATGGTTGGCGCATCAAGTGATAGCGTTGCAATGGTAGAAGGAGAAATGGATGAAGTTTCTGAAAATGAAATGATAGAAGCAATTAAAATTGCGCATGAAGCAATTAAAATTCAATGTCAAGCTCAACTTAATCTTGCAAGTAAAATTGCAAAATCTTCTCCAAAAAGAGAATATTCACATGAAACACATGATGAAGAGTTGAGAGCGCATATAAAAGAAGCTACTTACGATAAAGTTTATGATGTTGCAAAACAAGGTCTTTCTAAAGAAGAAAGGTCAAAGAAATTCAAAGCTGTTAAAGATGAATATATTGCTTCTTTAAATGAGGAAGAAGCTTTAGAAAAAGCAGGATTAATTGGAACATATTATCATGATGTCGAAAAAGAAGCAGTAAGAAATCTTGTTCTTAATGAAAGTATTAGACTTGATGGGAGAAAAACAGATGAAATTAGACCAATTTGGTGCGAAATTGATTACTTATCCTCTCCTCATGGATCTGCTGTTTTTACAAGAGGAGAAACTCAATCGTTAACTACTGTTACTCTTGGCTCTAGTACTGATGTTAATAGATTAGATGGAGTTACTTATCAAGGACATGAAGATTTTTATCTTCACTACAACTTCCCCCCTTTTTCTACAGGTGAAGCTAGAATGTTAAGAGGAACGAGTAGAAGAGAAATTGGACATGGAAATTTAGCTCAAAGAGCTCTTAAAAAAATGATACCTGCTGATAATCCATACACTGTAAGAATTGTTTCTGATATTTTAGAATCTAATGGTTCATCTTCTATGGCAACAGTATGCGCTGGAACGCTTGCTCTTATGGACGCAGGTATAAAAATTCAAAAACCTGTTTCAGGAATTGCAATGGGTCTAATAACTGATTATAATGACAATAATAAGTTTGCTGTACTCTCCGACATTCTTGGAGATGAAGATCACTTAGGTGATATGGATTTCAAAGTTACTGGAACAAAAGATGGGATTACTGCTTGTCAAATGGATATTAAAGTTCAAGGGCTATCATATGATATACTTGAAAAAGCATTAAATCAAGCAAGAGATGGAAGATTACATATTTTAGAAAAACTTACAGATGTGATTAGTGAACCAAGAGTTCAACTAAAAGATCATACTCCTAAAATAATTAAACTAGAAGTACCCAAATCTACCATTGGAGGAATAATTGGACCAGGTGGTAAAATTATTCAAGAAATGCAAGCTACAACTGAAACTGTTATTTCTATCG
>CAZJXE010000225.1:0-1977 GCA_964549835.1 uncultured Weeksellaceae bacterium | reverse complement strand
AAAACCCTTTTTCATTTGTTTGGCTTATTTCCCCACCCATTTTATCATATATTTCCACTGCTTGAATAGGCATTCCGTTCTCAGAAGATTTTATAAAACCTGAATATATATTTTGTGCAATAGAATAATTACACATAAAAATTAAACAAAGCAGGGATAATTTTTTAATCATTTTTTCAATGGTAAAATCCATGTTTTGTTTTTAAAGGAGTCATTAATATTTAATAAATTGATATTATTATCAATATACCTTTGGCTTTTTCTTCCATTTAAACTCACATAACTATCTGCAAAAACCTTTATATTTTCATATCCTTTTTTGTGGTAATAGTGGCCTAAATAATGGGCATATTCTAAAATAAAATCTGGCTGAAAGCTCATTTGTTTTTCTTGATAGGATGTAAGATGGTCTTCATTATTTACATAAAAGTATTTTCCATTTTCCTGCTCAATTTTAAATGTCGTATATCCAATTTTTTCCATCAGCATAACCCTCCAAGAGAATCTATATCCTTGTTCGTGCCACATTATATTGCCTGGATATAGCATATGTCTTATTGGCATAAATAGCTGTATAATAAAAAATATTAGCACAACTGTAAAAGAAAATTTATTATAAGTGCTATTTGTATAAACTATTTTTAGTTTTTCAGTATTTAAATAAATTGACGAAATTATTTTCTTCAAATGTTTAATAATATTTTGATGAAATTTCTCATCAAAAAAGATTAATGAACTAATAATCATAACATAGGGAAAAACTCCAATTGGAAATAAAATTCTCGTAAAAACATGAAAGAAGATTACCATAAAAAAAGCAAAATTTCTTGTTTTTTTTATTAGTAATAAAAAAGGAATTGTTAGATCATAAATCATGCCACCCCAACTCATCAAGTAGTGTACCCATACTTCTTGCAAAAAATATTCTCCAATAATTGGAAGATCATATTTTGATGTTAACCATAATTTCAAGGGCATAGCTTCTATTAACCAATCATGATTAATTTTAGCAATGCCTGCATATATGTAGACGATAGCCAAAAGAAATTTTAAGCAATCTATTGTCCAACTTGGCACAAGAGGTTTTTTTTCTTTTTTTATTAAATTGTCAACAGAAAATATAGCATTCAACGGAAGAAAAATTAAAAGAAAACTAAGTATTGAAATAAAATAATAATGATTGAGATATACAGTTTTTTCAAGCAACTCTATGTAAGTAAAGCATATAAAAAAACTAACAATTGCTAATCTATACCTATAGCCTATTGTGATCATAATTGAGCTAATGGCACAAATAAAAAATAATAAATAGGTATACTCTCCTATTTTAGGAACCCATTCAAAGCCATAATATTTAAAATGAAAGCTAGGCAAAACATATACCTTTTCAATCCACCCCATAAAGTAAAATCTCATGATGCTATAAAGCATCATGAGACCAAATCCAATTCTAAAAACTGCTAATGGTTCTGCAGCTTTTGTTGATTTAAAATATTCTCTCACTATAAGAAAATCAGTATTTAATTATTTAATCACCATCTGCATCTAAATAATCTACATCAATATTTAAATAGCCCAGCATGTCTGTTTTTAACAATACAGTACCCATTTGAACTTTATCATATGCCGCCCTTACTTCCAGCTCATCTATAATTATTTGGTTCATTAAATCATCATCCAAATTCTCTAAGGCATCTTTAGCTATTACAAATGTTTCATTTAAATCTACATCTAAATTTACACCGTTATTTAGAGCATTTAAGAATTGTAAGTAATTATCCCATCCTTCACCATCGTTATTGTCATCAAATGAAATCCCATTAAATGCTTTGACAACTCCATCAAAAGCTTCCATTAGTAAAATTTTAGAAGCATTACCTGTTTCAAGATTATAATAATAGCACTCAACATTTTCAGGTAATGCTGAACCTGAAAAGATCCCAACAGGTATACCTATTTTGTTGGCTCTTAATCCTT
>CAZJXE010000224.1:0-1993 GCA_964549835.1 uncultured Weeksellaceae bacterium | reverse complement strand
TTTTATGACCATAATTTACTGCAAGAACCATTGTTACTGAACTCATAATTAAAATAAAAGTCATCAATGCAACAAACAGCAAAGGATGATTACCGTCTAAAAATGGAAAATGAGTAAAAACGTCTTCAGGAACTGGCCATTTTTCTTGGTATTTAAATCTACTAAACCCATAACCGGCAAGAAAAGCAGAAAAAGTAAGCGTATCTGTAATCAAGAAAAACCACATCATTAGCTTTCCATAACTTGCTTTGTATGGAACATCGCCCCCTTTCCATGCTGGGGCATTCATGTCATTTTGTATTAGAGAATCATGCATTTGTTGTTTTGTTGTTTAATAAAAATTGATTAATACAAATAGAAATAACCAAAGCAAAGCTAAAAAATGCCAGTATACAGAAGTTAAATCAATTGCTAGACAATTTTCAATTGTATATGTGTTTTGTTTAGATTTAAATGAAATATAGCCAAGCGCAATTAAACCGCCAATTAAATGTACTAAATGTGCTAATGTTAAAACATATAAAAAAGAACCCGAAGCATTACTCCCCTCACCAGTTAGATATACCCCTTGAGCGATCAACTCTTGCCAACCTTTAAATTGAAAAAACGAAAAAAGCAAACCTAAAACTAAAACAGATATTACTAAATTATAAATCGATTTTTTATTTCTCAATCTTCCTTTTACAAAAAACAACAATAAACTACTTAATACAATAACGATAGTACTAAAAGTAAAGTACTCAGGTAAAACAAAGTCTAGCCAATCTCCTTCTGGCTTTCTAACAATGTATGCTGATGTTAAACCAGCAAAAAACATGAGAATAGAACCCATACCTATCCATAGTAGTTGTGTTTTTGCATTTTTTTCTACAGTTATTTCCATATTAATGATCTTCTTCTCCTTCTTTTAAAGGAACTGTTTGAGGAATAAAGTCATCTTCTGCGCCTGGCTTTGAATAATCATAAGCCCACCTATGAACAGATGGTAGCTCACCTGGCCAATTACCGTGTATTCTTTCAATTGGTGTTGTCCACTCTAATGTATTTGATTTCCAAGGATTTTTAGATGCTTTGGTTCCTTTAAAAATGCTGTAAATAAAATTGAAAACAAAAATAACTTGAACTACTGCTCCTGCTAAAGCAAAGAAAGTAATAATCTCATTTATGTCACTTAAGCCATCAAACATTGGGAAGTTAGTATTGGTATAATATCTTCTTGGGAGTCCTGCAAGACCTAAAAAATGCATTGGAAAAAAAACTCCATAAGCACAAATAAAAGTGGCCCAGAAATGTACATAGCCTAAAGTTTTATTCATCATTTTACCATACATTTTGGGAAACCAATGATATACCCCAGCTAGCATACCATAAATGGCTGAAAGCCCCATCACAATATGAAAATGTCCAACAACAAAATAGGTATCATGAACATTAATGTCAAGAGCACTGTCTCCTAAGATAAGACCAGTCAAACCACCAGTAATAAATGTTGAAACAGTAGCAATTGCAAAAAGCATAGCAGGAGTAAATCGAATATTAGCTCTCCATAATGTTGCTAGCCAGTTAAATACTTTAACAGCTGATGGAATGGCTATTAATAAAGTTGTAAAAGTAAATACAGAGCCTAGAAAAGGATTCATCCCGGTCATAAACATATGATGACCCCATACTATAAAAGATAGGAAGGCTATTAACAATATAGCCCCAACCATAGCCTTATAACCAAAAATTGGCTTTCTTGAATTAACAGCTATTACTTCAGAAACAATACCTAAGGCAGGTAAAAGGATTATGTATACCTCAGGATGTCCTAAAAACCAAAATAAATGTTCAAATAAAATAGGACTTCCTCCAGCAAAGTGAAGGGCCTCCCCATTTATAATAATATCTGACAAATAAAAACTCGTTCCAAATGATCTATCGAAAAGAAGTAATAAACCACAAGATAATAAAACAGGAAATGATAAAACTCCCAAAATTGCCGTAACAAAAA
>CAZJXE010000223.1:0-1993 GCA_964549835.1 uncultured Weeksellaceae bacterium | reverse complement strand
AGCTGCAAAGAGCATTAATTTCATTTTTTTTAGATCAAAATATAAATGCTGGATACAAGGAATACCTGCCTCCTTCAGTTGTTAATTCTGACTCTATGTTTGGAACTGGAGCTCTTCCTGATAAAGAGGGACAAATGTATCACATTAGTGAAGATAATCTTTATTTAATACCAACAGCAGAAGTTCCAGTAACAAATTTTTATCGAGATTCAATAGTAAATGATTTTCCAATAAAATGTACAGCATACACTCCATGCTTTAGAAGAGAAGCGGGTTCCTATGGAAAGGATGTAAGGGGTTTAAATAGATTACATCAATTTGATAAAGTAGAAATTGTTCAAATAGAACATCCCAAAAATTCTTATACTACTTTAGATAAAATGGTAGATCATGTTTCTTCTATTTTAACAAATTTAGAGCTGCCATTTAGAGTTGTTAGATTATGTGGAGGAGATCTTAGTTTTACATCTTCATTGACTTATGATTTTGAAGTTTATTCAGCTGCCCAAGAAAGGTGGCTTGAAGTAAGTTCTGTTTCTAACTTTGAATCTTTTCAGGCAAATAGATTGAAACTTAGATATAAAGACGAAAATGGAAAGTCTAAATTATGTCATACCTTAAATGGTAGCGCACTGGCTCTTCCTAGAATCTTTGCTGCGTTGATAGAAAACAATCAATTTGAAGGTGGTATTAGAATGCCAAAGGCATTACATTCATACACAGGCTTTGAATCTATTGTTTAAATGAGAATATTAATCTTATTATTTTTTACATTATCATCTTTTGCTCAAAATAACGATCAGAGATTAGCCTATCAGTATTATATAAATGGAGATTATGAAAAGGCTGTAATACTTTATGAGGAGATTAATAAAAAAAGTTTTTCTTTAAATACATACAATCCTTTTTTTACTTCTTTAATAAATTTAAATAGGTTTTCAGAGGCTGAAAAAATAGCAAGAAAACAATATTCAAAAAATAATGCAAGATTAAATTTCTTTGCGGATTTAATAATTGCTCAAATTAAATTAGATCAAAAAAATAAGTACAGATTTAATCTAAAAAAAATTATAAAAAAAATTAATGGAAGAAATTCGCAGGTAATTCAAATAGCCAATCGATTTCAACTATTTGAGATGTATTCTGTTGCATTAGAAATTTACGAAAAATCATCAGAAATTAATAATAATTATCAGTACGATTTGCAAAAGGCGCAATTATATGGCTTATTGGGAAACGATGAACTCATGATTAATAAAAACGTTGATTACCTTTTAAGAAATCCAAACCAGAAAAAGGTTGTTTTTTCAAATATTCAAAGATATATTGATAACAATGGTATTGAAAATAACAATAACTATTTGATAGTTAAGAAATCTTTACTAAATATCATCAAATTACATCCGGAAAGATATGATTTTAATGAAATGTTAGTTTGGCTCTTTATGCAAAATAAAAAATATAATCTTGCTTTATCACATGTGATTTCAATTGATAGAAAGACTCAAAATTCAATAGACAAGATTTATAATATTTCTGAAACTCTTTTAGATTTAGAAAAGTATAAGTTAGCTATTAAAGGATTAGATTATATAATTTCTAAAGGTTTTAATTCAGAGTTATATATTAATTCATATATAAACAAATTATATGCTAAAACAAAAATTAGCAACAACAAAAAAGAAGAATTAAAAGAAATCAATAATGAATATTTAACTGTTATAGATGAGGTAGGAAAAAATTCATATAGTGTTTTATTATTATCTAATTATGCTCATTTTAAAGCATTCTATCTTGATCAATTGAATGAAGCAAAAATTTTGCTGGAAGAAGTGATGCAAATTCCTTTAATTAATGCGGAAGATTTGGCAGAATGTAAAATTCAATATGCAGATATTTTACTTTTATCTGATAAAATATGGGATGCATTATTATATTATTCTCAAGTTGAAAATGATTTTAAGGAAAGTCCAATAGGTCATAGAGCAAAATT
>CAZJXE010000222.1:0-2002 GCA_964549835.1 uncultured Weeksellaceae bacterium | reverse complement strand
TCTTAAATCTCTTCTAAACCAAAAAATATTATTTTTCATTTTATAAATATCTTTTTATTAAATCAGGTAAAAAAAGTAAATCAAAAATGATAGCAATGATTGCAGAAATAATTGTAATTACACCTAATTGACTTACTGATTTAAATTCTGAAAGTAAAAGTGGAAGTAAAGTTACAATAACTACAATTGTTGTTTTTATTACCGCTCGTGCGGTTATATTTAGTGAGGTACTAATTGCTTTGTCTTTGGACATTCCTTTTATAACATTAAATCTGTAGGAGCTTAAAATATGAATTGAATCATCTACTATTAAGCCAAATACAATAGCAAAAATAAATGCATTTGACAAACTAAAATAAAAATCTGAAAAACATAAAACTCCAATTGAAACAATTATTGGAAATACATTTGGAATTAATGCAACAAAAAAATAATTCAAATTAAATTTATTAATCATAACAAACAAAATACCAATTGTCAAAATTGCAATCATTAAACCATATAAAATTTCTAATGTTAATTTATTACTTACTTGATCAAACAAATAGCCAGCTCCTCCAATTTTTAAACTTAAACCTAATTTTTCAGCCTTTTCTTTTATCTCTTGAAAAATTGCAAAGCTTTTTTTTGAACCAATGTCATTCATTCTGCTTTGAATCTTATATGCTTCTTTTGTAATTTTTCTCAAAAGACTTTTGGTAACAAGCTGAGGGTTTTCAACTAATCTGCTAAGTGAAAAATCCAATGAAACCTGTTTTTCTTGTAAAAAATATTCAAAATCAATCAATTGACTAATTTGTGTATTTGAATCAATTTCAGTCTTAAAAGTTATAGGCTTTATTCCGCCAAAATTATCATTAAAAAAACTCATTTCCTGATACAAAGAGGATCTCTTATTTACTTCATCAGTTAGATAATTATCGACTCTTAGATTATTAATTCCAAAGATTGCTAAAGCAATCATTAAAAATAAAACTGAATAATATTTTAATTTTGATTTTGGAGATATAATTGACTTTATAAAGTTATTAATAATTCTATTTACACTAACATTGCCTTTTAGTTTATGAAAATTTAAGTCTACACAAATAGAGTAACTTATTAAAATAATAAATAAAGAAATAAGTATTCCTAAAGTTGTAATAAAACCAAATCTAGTAATTGGCAAAACATCAGAAAAACAAAAACTTAAAAAACCAATCGCTGTTGTTAGTGATGTTAAAGCAACTGGGATCCCAATGTTTTTAACCTTTTGCTTAAAAAATTCTTTTTTTTCTTCAATATTAATTTTACTATCATTAATTAAATGCATTAAATCAGATACACAAACAATAAAAATAATTGCGGGCATTATTATCATAACAAGTTCTATTCCACCATAAATTATTTGAGATACAGACATACTAATTACGATACTGAAAATAACACTAATAAGGGTAAGAACAACAAATCTAATATTCATAGTAAAGAACCAGAGAACAATACAGCAAAATAGAGCACTTAAAGAAGTAATATAAAATAATTCCTTAACAACATTTTCTTGCATATACAATTCACTTGGAATTTGTCCAGATACAAAAACATTGTTAGGATTTAAATTTTCAAAGGATTGTCGAATTTTATTAATTAATTTTTCTTGTACTTTAGCTTCTAAATCATCTTTCATTTCTATAATAAAAAATAATTTTTTAAGATCCTTAGAGAAAAAAAGAGACGATTTTTCATCAAGTTTTTTAATAGAAGAGTTAAATTTTTCCTCTGAGCTAAGATCAAGAACATTAAAAGAGTGGAAAAAAAAGCCTGAGAAGATCATTCTCTTCTCACTAAAGATACTTCTCTCTAGTTTAATTAAAGTATCACTACTGATCTTCTGATAAGATTTTTTCAGTTCAATAGCCCTATCGAAGGTTAAATTTTTATCAAATTCAAGACCCAATAAAAGCAAATTTTTGTCATTAAAAGATTCCTCTAACTCAATTTGAATATCATCAGCATACTTGAG
>CAZJXE010000221.1:0-2004 GCA_964549835.1 uncultured Weeksellaceae bacterium | reverse complement strand
GCTTGAAAGTCATTTTCATTAACTTTAATCCCTACTAAATATGCAGCAATTAATTTATCCTGTAAATCTTTTCCATCAATAAATTCAGATATTAGTCTTTTGGCATGGATGGTTCCTTGACTATGAGAAGCAATTATAAAAGGTTTACCATTATTGAAGTTATTAAGAAAATGTATAAAGGCATCTCTTATATCAGAGTATGCAAGATTGAGTGCTTTCTTACCATCTTCTTTAAATTTTTCATTAAATACTCTTATATGAGCTTGTCTATAAAATGGGACATATAAGTTTCCTGCTTCCATCCATGCAGTTGCTTGATATTTTACTGGTCTATTTATAACATCATACCTGATTTCTTGATCCCATATATCTGAATTCCATTCTTTCTGATTTTTACCATCAATTAATGTCGGATATATAAAAAATACATCAGCATTTTTCTCAGCAGTATGAATTTTAAACTGAGTTATTTCATCTGGAATTTTATTGGGTAGTACTGCCCAACTATCATTACTACTATAATTTGGTTTTGAGATTTCTGGACTATCCTCAAAGTCATATGTATTGTAGGATACTTTACAGCCGGTTATAAACCACAATAAAACATATATTTTAAAAAAATTTCTTTTGAACATATTTAATTTTAAATTAGCATTATGAAAACACTTGCCACTAAATTAATTATATTTTTACTATTAGCTGTTTTTACAGCTTGTAATAACACTGAGGATAAAACTATCATTATAAAAAAGTCAATAATCCCACTTAATAACTCTAACATCTCTGGAACAATATCATTTACACAAAAAAAGGATTCAGTTCATTTAGAAGCTCATGTATATGGTCTAGAACCAGGTTTAAAAGCTATTCATATTCATGAATTTGGTGATTGTTCATCAAGCGATGGATTGAGCACAGGCGGTCACTGGAATCCCACTAATACTAAGCACAGTAAATGGGGAGATCCAACTGGATTTCACCTTGGCGCTGTTGGTAATTTTGAGATTGATAGTATTGGTCATGGTATGGTAAATTTCTCTACTGATCTTTGGTGTCTAGGTTGCGGAAAAGAAAATGATCTTTTAGATCAATCTGTAATAATTCATAACGGTCAAGATGATTATGTATCACAACCCTCTGGTGCCTCTGGTATGAGAATTGGTTGTATGGAGATTAATATTCCCGAGGATTTAGATAATATATCTAATTAATTATATTCTCTAGCTCTGTTGTTATTTGTTCAATTGAGTTATCAGTAATACCTTTTCTTAAAGGCTTCATTATTTCAATAGAGAATTCTTTTTTTCTATTTATAACCTTTAGTCCATTTCTCTGAAAAACATTGTTAAATCCAGAGATTTTTATTGGAACTACAAGAGGGGTATTACTTTTTATAATATGTGCGGTACCTTTTCTAATTGGTTTTGTGTTGTCTGTTGTCCCTCTTGGAAATGTTATTACCCATCCATCTTCTAAAGCTAATTTAATATTGTCTGGATCTTCTGATCTTATTTCTCTTGATACAGATTCACCGGAGTCTCTCCAACTTCTTTGAACAAGAACAGCTCCAGCATATGTTAACAATTTTGTAATTATAGACTTCTTCATAGTTTCTAAAGATGCAATGTAATATAGGTTTGTCTTAGGACTAATAAGATATTTAGGTCTTTTGACTGAATCAATCCTTCCTTTAACAGATGAATTGAATACATGTAACATAGCTATTACATCATAAAAATATGTTTGATGATTACTTACAAAAAGAACATTAGTTTGTGGAAGATCAACGAGGTTTTTTGAGCCTTTAATTTCAAATTTCTTACTCCTAAATGTTCTATGAGTAATTAAACCTACAAAGCCAATTATCAATCTTTTAAGAAAGATTGTCTGGCCAAAAATATTTTTTTTCAAAACATTTTATTAAAGATCAAATATAAAAACATATGTCATAATAGTATTTAACATTTCTTTAATTTTAAATAATAAAATTTAATTTAGTTTTGA
>CAZJXE010000220.1:0-2006 GCA_964549835.1 uncultured Weeksellaceae bacterium | reverse complement strand
TAGCCTACAGATATTTTGCAACACCAAAAAGAAAATTTATTATTGCTGACACTCCCGGTCACATTCAATATACAAGAAACATGGTGACTGGAGCCTCAACTGCAAATCTTGCAATATTACTTATAGATGTTAGACATGGAGTTATTGAACAAACTAAAAGGCATGCATTCATTGCTTCATTACTTCAAATACCTCATGTTGCTGTTTGTGTAAATAAAATGGATCTAGTTGATTTTAATGAAGAATCTTTTAATGCAATAAAAAAAGAATTTGAAAAATTTTCTTCAAAGCTTGAAATTAAGGATGTTCACTTTATTCCTATAAGTGCATTAAAAGGTGATAATGTAGTGGATAGATCTAAAAATATGACTTGGTATGAGGGCTCAACTCTTATGCATTTACTAGAAAATGTACATATTGGAAGTGATGAGAATCATATAGACTGCAGATTCCCTGTTCAATACGTTATCCGTCCTCAGTCAAAAGAATTTCCTGATTATCGAGGTTATGCTGGTAGAATTGCTGGAGGTGTTTTTAAGGCTGGAGACAAAATAAAAATCCTACCATCAGGAATTGATAGTAAAATTAAAAGTATAGACACTTTTAATGGAGAAATTAATCAAGCATTTGCGCCTATGTCTGTATGTATTACTCTTGAAGATGATATTGACATTAGTAGAGGTGACATGCTTGTTAGAGAGCATAATCAACCTTTTATTGGACAAGAGTTAGATTTAATGATTTGCTGGATGAATAGTAAAAAACTAATAGTAAGAGGTAAATACACAATAAAACATACTAGTCAAAATGCAAGATGTATAATACAAGAAATTAGATATAAAATAGATATTAACACTCTTCACAGAATTGAAGACAAAAAGGAAATTGGATTAAATGATATTGGCAGAATAGCTATCAAAACTACCAAACCTTTGTTTTATGATAAATATAGTAGAAATAGAAATACAGGAAGTATCATAATTGTAGATGAAGCAACAAATGAAACTGTTGGAGCTGGAATGATTATTTAATTCAAAGTAAAATTAATAGGTATTGTAAACATTACCCTAACTGCTTTACCTCTTTGTTTTCCTGGCTTATATTTTGGTAAAGAAGATACTACTCTAACTGCTTCAGCATCTAGATTTTTATCGACACCCCTTACAATCTTTACATTTGTTACATTTCCTTGCTTGTCAACGATAAAACTAACATAAACTTTTCCAGTAATATTATACTCCTTGGCAATAGCTGGGTATCTGACATTTTTTTGAATAAACTTCATCAATCCTAAATCTCCTCCTGGGAATTCAGGCATATTTTCTACCACCATAAAAAACTCTTCATCATCCTCTTCTATCTCAATAATTTCATCTTCGTCAGTTTCAGTTTCTTCAATTTCTAATTCTTTTTCAATCTCTACCTCATCCTCTACAATTTCAATAATTTCTGGTGGCGGAGGTGGAGGTGGGGGTGGCTTAACCTCTTGTCTAGTTATTGGTATAATCTCTTCCTCCATATCATCAAGATTTAAATCTCCTAGATTATAATTTGTTTTGTCATAACTTTTCCATTCAAAAGCAATTAAAATGGCAAGTAGTGTTACAGCAAGCCCTATTTGGAAAAACATTCCTTTTTTATTTTCTAAACTAACTTTTGGGTTTTTCTTTGGCTCCATAATTAATCGACTAATTTTTTATAATCGTCCGAGGATAACAATTCTTCTAATTCATCTGTGTTAGAAACTGAAACTCTAATTATCCAACCCTCTCCGTATGGATCACTATTAATTAGTTCAGGATTATCTTCTAAATTCTTATTAAATTCTAGAACTTCACCATTAATTGGCATAAATAAATCAGAAACTGTCTTTACTGCTTCAACAGAACCAAAGACTTCTTCTTTTTCCAAGGACTCTCCTTCTGTATCAACATCTATAAAAACAATATCACCTAATTCACTCTGAGCAAAATGCGTTATACCAACAAAAGCTTCATCTCCATCAA
>CAZJXE010000219.1:0-2027 GCA_964549835.1 uncultured Weeksellaceae bacterium | reverse complement strand
TTTCTATTAGATGAGAATACAATTTTTTTACCATCATTAGAGAAAACAGGAAATGAAGAAAACTTTTTACCATATGTTATTTGCTCAAGATTGTTACCATCAATATCTATCATATACAAGTTAAATGGGAATCCAACAATACTTTCATGATTAGAACAAAATATTATCTTTTCGTTACTTGGATGAAAAAATGGAGACCAATTTGCGTTACCAAGATTTGTTACTTGTCTCAAATCAGAACCATCTACATTACAAACATATATTTCCATATTAGTAGGCTGAACTAAGCCTTTGGCAAGAAAATCTTTATATTTTTTTATCTCATCATCAGTTTTTGGTCTAGATGATCTGAAAACTAGTTTTTTTCCATCATGAGAAAAAAATGCACCACCATCATATCCCAATTGATTAGTAACCTGTTTTATATCAGATCCATCAATATTACAGGTATACAATTCTAAATCTCCAGATCTAATTGATGTAAATACTATTTTATCTCCTGTTGGTGAAACGGTGGCTTCAGCATCGTAACCATCGTAACTGGTAAGTTGTTTAACAATATTACCATCTAAATCAGCAATAAAGATATCATATGAATCATAAATTGGCCAAACATACTTTCCATCAACTCTTCTTTCAGGTACATGAGGACATTTAGCATCTTCAAGATGAGTAGATGCATATATGATTGTTGAATCACCAGGCATAAAGTATGAACAAGTAGTTCTACCTAAACCAAGACTAACCATTTTGGGTATTTCCTTATCTAAATTATAATTATTTGTATCAATAATATAAATTTGATCACAACTTTGACCCCATTTCTCATTAGTAGCTTGAAATATTAATTTAGAGTCGTCAAAGCTCCAGTAAGCTTCTGCATTTTCTCCTCCAAAAGTTAGTTGCTTCATATTTTTAAAATGAACCTCCTTTTCATAAATTAATGAATTTTTTTCTTCATTTAAATTTTTCTCATTGTTTAAATTACAAGAAAATATTAGAAATAAAATAATGGAGTAAAAAGAATATTGTTTCATATTTTTGAAAAAATTTTTCGCAAAAATAATTCTTTTAAAAATGAAAAAAACAACAATCTACATTTTATTTATATTATTTCTAGCATGTAATACATCTGACAATAATAAAGCTGATATAATAAACAAAATGATAAATGAAGTAAGTTACTTATCCTCAGATGAGTTAGAAGGAAGAGAAACTGGTACAAAAGGTGAAAAAATGGCCGCAGAATATATTAGTAATAAGTTTCAAGAATATGGTCTTGTTGGTAAAGGAACTGATGGTTTTTTTCAAATATTCGAAGCTTCAATTAAAGAAAATCCGCACACAAATACTATAAAAAAGAAAATTCAAGCAACAAATGTTGTAGGTTATATAGATAATAATCAAGAAGAAACAATTATAATTGGTGCACACTATGATCATATTGGATATGGAGATTTTAGCTCTTTATATGATGGCGATAGAGAAATACATAATGGTGCTGATGATAATGCAAGTGGTGTAAGTATAATGCTTAATTTAGCTCAATCATTAAAAGAAGTAAATAATTATAATTATTTGTTTATAGCATTTTCAGGAGAAGAACATGGATTATTTGGTTCTTCACATTATGCTAAGAACCCAACAATTAATCTAGATAAAGTTAGGTTTATGATTAATTTTGATATGGTTGGAAGACTAAACAAAGAAAAAACATTAGCTATTAATGGAATTGGCACAAGTAATTATTGGGATCAGCTAATAAACAACTCTAATACCTTTGAATTTAAACTCAAAACAACAGAATCTGGTATTGGTCCTTCTGATCATACTTCATTTTATCTTCAAGATATACCATCCATTCATTTCTTTACAGGACAACATGAGGATTACCATAAACCAAGTGATGATGTTGAAAAAATAAATTTTGAAGGAATGTATGAAGTTTATAAGTACGTAGAGGATATAATAATCTCATCTACAGAAATTGAAGACTTTGGTTTTGTTCAAACTAAAAGTGATTCAAC
>CAZJXE010000218.1:0-2031 GCA_964549835.1 uncultured Weeksellaceae bacterium | reverse complement strand
AAAAATAAATGATGGTTTATTACGAACCTCAAAATATATGCAACATGATATTTTTAATAAATATCATTCTGAGACGGAAATGATGCGTTACATAAAGAGACTAGAAAAAAAAGATTTTTCTCTTAATACTTCTATGATTGCTTTAGGGTCGTGTACTATGAAGCTAAATGCAGCTACAGAATTATTCCCGCTAAGTTGGCCTGAGTTTAATAATATTCATCCTTTTGTTCCTCTAAATCAAGCTGAAGGATATCAAATTATTTTCAAAGAACTTGAAGAGATGTTATGTGAAATAACTGGTTTTGCTGCTATGAGTCTTCAGCCAAATTCTGGTGCTCAGGGAGAATACGCTGGTTTAATGGTAATAAGAGCATATCATAAAAGTCGAGGTGATATTAATAGAAATATATGCATTATTCCATCATCAGCTCATGGAACAAATCCTGCTTCAGCTGTTATGGCAGGTATGCAAGTAGTTGTTACTCCTTGTGATGATCAAGGAAATATAGATGTTGACGCACTGGAAGAAAAAGTTAAAGAACACAGCTCTAATCTTGCTGCATTAATGATTACATATCCATCAACTCATGGAGTTTTTGAAGAAAAAATTACTGAAATAACAGCAATGATTCACGAAAATGGAGGTCAAGTTTATATGGATGGTGCTAATATGAATGCTCAAGTAGGGTTAACAAATCCTGCAATAATTGGTGCTGATGTGTGTCATTTAAATCTTCATAAAACTTTTGCTATTCCTCATGGCGGAGGAGGTCCTGGAGTTGGTCCAATTGGTGTTGTTGAGCACCTAAAAGATTTTTTACCCAATAGTTCTATTGTCAATACTGGTGGAAAATTTGGAATGTCTATATCATCAGCTCCTTGGGGTAGTTCATTAGCATCAACAATCTCATATGCTTATATTTTAATGTTAGGCGCTGAAGGTCTAAAAAAATCTACAGAAATCGCAATTCTTAACGCTAATTATATAAAAGAACGTCTAGGGGATAAATTTGATATTTTATATACTGGAGATAAAAATAGGGTTGGCCATGAAATGATAGTGGATTTTAGATCTTATAAAGAATATGGTATTGAGGTACTTGATATTGCAAAAAGATTAATGGACTATGGTTTTCATGCTCCGACAGTCTCTTTTCCAGTGGCAAATACAGTTATGATTGAACCAACTGAAAGTGAATCAAAGGAAGAATTAGATCGATTCTGTGATGCTCTTATTTCAATTAGAAAAGAAATAGATCAGGTAATAAATAATGAAGTTGACCGCGAAAATAATGTTCTTAAAAACTCTCCTCATACTATGGTCCTTGCATTAGAAGACAAATGGGATTTCCCATACTCAAGAGAACAAGCAGTTTTTCCTTTGTCGCATCTAAAACAAAACAAGTTTTGGCCAACTGTTCGTCGAATTAATGGAGCATTAGGTGATAGGAACTTAATTTGTTCTTGTCCTCCCTTAAGTGACTATTAAACTACTTAGATATATTTAGTAATTTACTATCTTAATATATCTTTTTTTAAGCTATATTTGTAGAATATATTAAACAAAAAATACAATATGAAAAGAATTTTACTTTTATTAGTTGCAGTATTTACAGTTAATTTAATGACTGCACAAATTCAAAAAGCTCCATTAGTTAATTATAAAATGGAAACTAAATCAAGTTCAAGCTCTTTAGTTCAAAATCAGTCTTCATCATCAATTCAGCCAGCACCTCTTTGGTCTGATGATTGTTCTGATCCTGCAACTTGGACATATACAAACACTAGTTTACCACCATTAGATTGGAACTGGACAACAAATACTGATATTCAATCTCAGTGTGTAACTAATTTACCTGCTTCATTACAAACATTTAATAGTACAACAGCTTCAAATGGCTTTATGATTATTAACTCAGATGCAGCACCTGGAAATGTAGATCAAAATGGGACTCCAATTGTTTGTGAGTTTACTAATGTACAACCTATTGATTTAACTGGATATCAGAATGTTCAATTAACATTTCAACA
>CAZJXE010000217.1:0-2038 GCA_964549835.1 uncultured Weeksellaceae bacterium | reverse complement strand
ATCAATTTGTTGGAGAGTATACAAAACAAATTAGTCTTGGTGATTACTCAAAAGGAATATATCTTTTTGAAGTTGTTAATGACGTTAATATTGAAATTAGTAAAGTAATATTAGATTAACTTCTTCTTGTTCATATCTAATTAAACTACGTTAAATTGTAATGTTCAATTCTATCTAAATTTACTAAGTAAATTTAGATAAGTAATTTGAATAGATTTTTTAAGATACTTTTAGTTTGTATTTTATTACTTCCCTTTTCCTCAAAAGGGCAGTGTACACTCTCAATTATTGATTCTGCTAATATCTCATGCTTTGGAGCAAATGATGGATTTATTCGAGTTGGTGGTTCAGGTGGTGCCGGTGTTTACCATTATTCTTTACAGATTTATAATAGTACATTTAATTATTGGCAACAAATTGGACAATCTCCTCTAGGCAATAATTTTACATATGCTAATGTAACTTTTCCTTTACTGACAGCTCAGTGTTATCAAATTGTAATGGATGATCCCTTAGGTTGTTCCGATACAGTTCAAATTTGCTTAACACAACCAGATCCATTACAAGTATATACTACTGTTACGCCAGCTAGTTCAAATTTGATTAATGATGGTAGTATTGTAATTGATTCAACTATTGGAGGAGTACCACCATATTCTTATTCTTGGAACGGACCTAATAGCTTTTCATCAAATAATCAAAATATATATAATCTTCAAAGTGGAACATATACTTTAAACTTAGTTGATGATAATTCTTGTGTGTATTCCCAAAATTATATTGTTGAAGCCTTGGTTCCTGGTTGTACTGATTCAACTGCCTCAAATTATAATCCATTGGCTAATGTTGATGATAGTTCTTGCTGTTATATTTTATTAAATCAAAGTGATACAACTATTTGTCAGGGTGAAACAATGATTCTTGATCTTGATTTGACTAGTAGTTCTTATTTGTGGAGTACTGGAGAAACAACTTCTTCAATTTCTGTGGCTCCACAATCTTCATCTTTTTATTGGGTTTTAACAGACAATAATTGTTACAATTCAATAACTGTTTTAGTTAATTCACTATCAAATACAAACTTTTCTAATACTTCTTGCGATAGCTATTTTTGGGACGGAATAGAATACAGCTCATCAGGACAATACACAAATATTTATACTGATATAAACGGTTGTGATAGTACAGTAACACTAGACCTTACAATAAATTATTCTGATACAACAACTACACAAATTACAGCTTGTGATTCTTATACATGGGACGGTCTTTTATATACTAGTACAGGTATTTATTCAAATTTATATTCAAACATAAATGGTTGTGATAGTTTAGTTTATTTAGATTTAACAATTAACTCATCTATTGCTTCAAACCTGACAATTTCTTCATGTGATTCTTATACATGGGATGGCACAACATATTTTGTTTCAGGTCAGTATACAAATATTTACTCTGATATCAATGGTTGTGATAGTTCCGTTACATTAGATTTAACAATAAATTTTTCAGATACCACATCTACTCAAATTACAGCTTGTGATTCCTATACATGGCTTGGAAGTATTTATACAAATAGTGGATTGTATGATAGTTTGTTTCAAACAAGTGTAGGATGTGATAGCTTAGTTGTTTTAGATTTGACTATTAATTATTCTGATTCATCATTTACTTCTGTTTTTTCTTGTGACCCTTATTTTTGGAATGGAACCACTTATACACAATCTGGAATATATACATCAGTTCTAACAAATGAAGATGGTTGTGATAGTATAATATTTTTGGATCTCACAATAGAAACAAATTTTGGAACTACATCATATATTACATCATGTGATTCCTATACTTGGTTAGGAAATACTTATACCTCAAGTGGGCTCTATGATAGTTTGCTTACAAATGTAAATGGCTGTGATAGTTTAGTATATCTATTCATTACCATTAATTCTTCAGATACTACAACTACTCAAATAACGGCTTGTGATTCTTATACTTGGCTTGGAAATACTTATACTTTTAGTGGAATCTATGATAGTCT
>CAZJXE010000216.1:0-2041 GCA_964549835.1 uncultured Weeksellaceae bacterium | reverse complement strand
AGGTCGATAGCGGAAGCTGTTTGCAATAGCACAAAAAATGGATCGTTTTCTTTGGTGGGAGGGGGAGATTCAGTGGCTGCAATTAAAAAATATAAACTAGAAGAAAAAATAAGCTACCTCTCTACTGGTGGTGGGGCTATGTTAGAATTTCTTGAAGGGAAAAAGCTGCCAGCAATTCTTGCCTTATCATAATTCTTTTTTTATTTTATTGGTTGCCTTTTTTGCTTTTTTTTCTAAATCCTGAATAATGTCTTTATGTTCTGAGATTTCGGGAACTATAACTGTTAAGAAACTTTCGATAGGCTCTTTTAGTATTGATTTTTGAGATACTTCTTTAGGAATCAGCTCCAGTTTTTGCTCAAAAAAAATCAAAGCGCTTAAGAGTATTATAATCTTAATAGAGCCAAAAATTGCACCTAAAAATTTACTTATAATCCCTAGTGCTAGTGCATTTGTTATTTTTTCTAACAAGTACCCTATAACTTTAATAAAAATTAGCGTTGCAGCAAAAACTATTGTAAATGAAATAATTGGAATGAGATCTTTTGAGTCTTTTAAAAAGTCTAATAAGTATGAGTCTAAATAAAAAGAAAAATTTATTGCAATATACACCCCTATCAAAAGAGATACTAATGAGGTTACCTCCTTAACGATCCCTCTAGAAAAACCCTGTACCATTCCATAAATGATTGGAATTATTAAAGCAATGTCAAGATAGTTCATTCTTTAATTTTTTAGAATTTATTAACGCGCGTTTCTGGTGTTAATTGACAATTATCGTTTTTCTGACAAGCTCTTCTCTAACAAGCTTAATTACACTTTCTGCAGTATAAGTATCATTACCTGTGGTATACTCTACGTCCACATTTAAAATTGCTTCGTTTACAAATTCAAACTCTACAGAACCATTAGAAGAGGTGTAGTCTTTCTTATATACGTTAGACTCATTTCCAGCAGAATTAATAAGTCCTTGCTGAGAAAGTATAACTTTACAGCTCTGTGATCCATCATAGGCAGGGGTTCCATCTGCTTCTGTAATAGTTAGTATTGCGCGAGTAGGACTTTCTTCTTGGCATGAAACAAATGCAAAGGCAAAAAAGAGAATCAATAAATTATTTTTTAAAACTTTATTTAACATAAAAATTGTTAATTTGTGTTCAGTACAAAGCAAATATACACAGAATAATAATAGCGTGATAAAAAAAATAAATCAAATAGAAAATGAGGTTAAACAGTTTTTGCCATCATCAAAAGACGATGTAGATCGTTTTAAAATAAAATATCTTGGTAAAAATGGTGTTTTAAATAAACTATTTGACGATTTTAAAACTATTTCTGTTTCTGAAAAAAAAGATGTAGGAAGAGCGCTAAATAGCCTTAAGTCTTTGATTAAAAGCAAGCTTTCATTTAATCCTGAAAGACAAATAAACAAAAAATTTAATTTGAACGATTTAACAAAAACTGTTAAAAACAATAATCTTGGCTCTAGACATCCTTTGGCTATTGTTGAGCAAGAAATAATTGAAATTTTTTCTTCTATTGGGTTTTCTATTTCTGAAGGACCTGAAATAGAAGACGATTGGCATAATTTTACAGCGTTAAACACTCCCCTAGAACATCCAGCTCGAGATATGCAAGACACCTTTTTTATACAGTCTAATCCTGATATCTTGTTAAGGTCACACACTTCTTCTGTTCAAGTAAGGCATATGCAAAAAAACTCCCCTCCAATAAGAATACTTTCTCCTGGAAGAGTGTATAGAAATGAAGCAATTTCAGCGAGGGCACACTGTCTTTTTCATCAAATTGAAGGCCTATACATAGACAAAAATGTAAGCTTTGCTGACCTTAAACAAACACTTCTTTACTTTGCAAAAAAAATGTTTGGAAAAAAATCTAAAATTCGTCTAAGGCCTTCTTACTTTCCGTTTACTGAACCTTCAGCGGAAGTTGATGTTTATTGGGGGCTTAAAACTGAAGCTGACTATCGGATTACTAAAGGAACAGGTTGGCTAGAAATTCTTGGCTGTGGAAAGTTTGA
>CAZJXE010000215.1:0-2045 GCA_964549835.1 uncultured Weeksellaceae bacterium | reverse complement strand
GGGATACCAAACTGAAAAAGTTAGAATTCCAATGCTTAAAAAAGGACAAGAATATATTTTGAATATAATATTAAAAGAATCAAATACTTTACTTGATGATATTATAGTAAAAGATCAAAAAAGCAGAAAAAATAATCTTAGTAGGATCAAAACTAAGCATGTTGAAGTAATTCCAGGATCAAGTGGAGGTATAGAATCCGTTTTAAAAACACTTCCAGGGGTAAGTTCTGCTAATGAATTAAGTTCTCAATATTCTGTAAGAGGTGGTAATTTTGACGAAAACTTAGTGTATGTTAATGGGATTGAAGTTTATAGACCATTTTTAATTCATTCTGGTCAACAGGAAGGTTTAAGCTTTGTAAATTCAGATTTAGTAGGAAGTATTTTGTTTTCTGCTGGTGGTTTTTCTGCAAAGTACGGAGATAAAATGTCATCTGTTTTAGATATTAAATACAAGCAACCAAAAAAAATATCTAGCTCAGTAAGCATGAGCTTACTTGGGGGTTCTGCACATTTGGAAGGTATTAGCAAAAACAGAAGATTAAGTTATCTATTAGGGCTAAGGCATAAATCAAACCAATACCTTCTAAATAGCTTAGATACTGAAGCAGAGTATCGACCACGTTTTTCTGATCTTCAAACATTTATCAATTATAAATTGAATACAAATTGGGATATTAGCTTTCTTTCAAATATCTCAAGTAATCAATATCAAATGATTCCTCAGGATAGAAATACTGATTTTGGTACTTTTAATGAGGCATTAAGATTAACTATATTTTTTGAAGGACAGGAATTAGATAAATATCAAACTTATTTTGGAGCTTTATCAACAAAATATAATCCTAATACCAAACTTAAACTTGAACTAACTGCTTCAGCATTTCAAACATATGAAGAAGAAAATTTTGATATTCTTGGAGAATATTGGTTATATCAACTTGATAATAACCTAGGCTCTGATAATTTTGGAGATGTTGCTTTTGACAGAGGTGTAGGAAAATATATAAATCACGCTAGAAATTCATTGGACGCAAGAGTATTAAATTTTTCTCATAAAGGAAACTATTCAGAAAAAGATAAAAATATTAATTGGGGGCTAAAATTTCAAAACGAAAAAATAGATGACAAAATTAGTGAATGGACACTAATAGACTCAGCTGGCTTTACTTTACCTCATCCTTATGATTCTATTGGATTACCTTCTAACCCCAATCAACAAGTATTAATGAATGAATTATTAAAAACTGATATTAGTATTTCGAGTTTTAGACAAAGTGGTTATTTAGAATACTCTCAAGATATTAATAATTTATCTTTAAATGCAGGTACTAGATCTAGCTATTGGTCATATAATGAAGAACTTTTAGTTTCTCCAAGAATTTCTTTAGCCTATGCTCCAAATTGGGAAAAAGATGTAGTTTTTAGATTGGCTTCAGGAATATATTATCAATCACCATTTTATAGAGAGTTAAGATATCCTAGTGGAGAAGTCAATCAAAATATTAAATCTCAAAAATCAGTTCATTACGTACTTGGATCAGATTATTTATTTTATAAATGGGGAAGACCATTTAAATGGATTACTGAAATATATTACAAAAAGTTAGATGATCTAATTCCCTATAAAGTGGATAATGTAAGAATTCAGTATTTAGCAGAAAACAACTCAAAAGGATATGCAACTGGTATTGATCTGAAGATAAATGGAGAGTTTGTTTCTGGAGTTGAGAGCTGGGCAAGTTTATCAATAATGAAAACTGAAGAAGACATTATTGGAGATTCATACATTGATGAAAATGGAAATACAGTATATCCTGGTTATATTGCTAGACCTACTGATCAAAGGGTGAATTTTAGTTTATTTTTTCAAGACTATATCCCTGGTAATATGAACTATAAAATGCATTTAAATATGATTTATGGATCTGGTCTTCCTTTTGGTCCTCCAAAGTCTGAAAAATATCAAGATATATTAAGAATACCCGACTATAGAAGAGTAGATATTGGTTTTTCTGCAGTTTTAAAATCTGAAAATAAAAGAT
>CAZJXE010000214.1:0-2055 GCA_964549835.1 uncultured Weeksellaceae bacterium | reverse complement strand
TTTAATCATTATTATGATTTTTAATGAGTACTTATATATTAAATATTGAAACCTCGACAAAAGCTTGCTCTGTTGCGATTCATAAGAACGGTAAGTTAATGTCCCTAAAAGAAAATGTAACCGAAAATTTTTCTCACTCAGAAAAATTACAGAATTATATTCAACAAACAATTGAAAAATCAAAAATACAATTATCAAATCTTTCGGCTGTAGCAGTAAGTAAGGGGCCAGGTTCATATACGGGCTTAAGAATTGGCGTTGCATCTGCAAAAGGATTATGTTATGCTTTGAATATTCCTTTAATTTCTATCTCAACATTAAAAGCTATGTCATTAGGAATGAGTCAAGAAAAAAAAGCGGATCTTTTTTGTCCAATGATTGATGCAAGAAGAATGGAGGTATATTCTGCTTTTTTTGACAGTAATAATATAATAAAAAGAGAGATTAAAGCAGATATATTAGATGTTAACTCATATAAAGATGAGTTAAAACAAAAAGTTATTTTTTTTGGTGATGGAAGTGATAAGGCTAAAAATACAATTAAAAATAAAAATGCAAGCTTTGTTGCTAACTTTCACCCAAGTGCAAGATTTGTAGGAATGTTATCTTACCAGAAGTTTTTAGATTCTGATTTTGAAGATATAGCATATTTTGAGCCTTTTTATTTAAAGGATTTCGTTGCAGGCAAAAAAACTTAGCTTCTTTTCTTGCTTCTTTGAAATTTATCTTTAAAGGAACCCTTTTTAGTTTTAGATCTACTCCCTTTTGTTTTAGAGTTTTTTCTTTCTCTAAAGTTTTTTCTTTCTTTTGTTGGTCTTCTATCATCTTTTTTTGAAGGAGAGCCTGGTGCTTTTGATTTCTCAACTGATACTCTTTCTCCATTCCATTCCGTTCCTTTAAAACTTGATAGAATAATATTCTCAAAATCACTATCTATCTCAAAAAAAGAAAAGTTTTTAAAGATATCTATCTTTCCAACTGGTATATTACGTTTTTTTGTGAACTCATTAATCATACCAATTAGATTTTGAGCTTGCATTCCTTTTTGTTTTCCTAAATTTATAAAGAATCTTGTATACCCTTCTTCAGCATGATTGCTGCCAGATGACCCTCTACTAATTCTTTTTGATTTAGAATCATTTTTTTTATTTTCTCGACGTTTATTAGATTTATTATTAGGGTCAATATTTAAGTTTTCTGCATTTTTATAGAATGCTAAAAATCTATTAAATTCAGTGGATACAAAATGTTTAATTAGCTCATCTTTATCTAAGTGTGAAAATTTTTCTTTTATATTAGGAATATACTTTTCAATTTGTGGGCCTACTTTAGTATTAACAACTTTGTCTACAAGCTTTAAAAGCTGAATTTCACATATTTCTTCACCTGATGGAACTTTTTTTAGAATTAGCTCTTTTTTAAGCATTTTTTCAATTGATTGAATTTTTCTTCTTTCTCTGCTGTGAGCAATGATTATGGAAATTCCTTTATTTCCTGCTCTTCCTGTTCTTCCAGATCGATGAATATATATTTCATTGTCGTCTGGTAAATTATAATTGATTACATGTGTAAGTTCATTAATATCAATACCTCTTGCAGCAACATCAGTTGCAACTAAGATTTGAATACTTTTTTTTCTAAAACGTTTCATCACATGATCTCTTTGAGATTGAGATAATTCTCCGTGAAGTGCATCTGCATTGTATCCATCTTGCATTAATTTATCAGCAACATCTTTCGTTTCTCTTCTTGTTCTGCAAAACACGATTCCATATATGTCAGTATTAACATCACAAATTCTTCTTAATGCCTGATATCTGTCTCTTGCATTTACCATATAGTAATGATGCTCTACATCTTTTGCACCTTCATTTCTGCTGGCTACTTCAATAGTTTTAGGACTAAACATATAGTTTTTAGTTATTCTCATAACTTCTTTTGGCATTGTAGCAGAAAATAATAAAGTTTGTTTTTCCTCTGGTGTTTCAGCCAGTATTATATCTAGATCATCTTTAAAACCCATATTAAGCATTTCATCTGCTTCATCCAAAACAA